>CABWYN010000011.1 GCA_902509675.1 uncultured Bacteroidota bacterium
AAATGCTGAGTATGATGCAGCAAAAGAGGCACAGGGAATGTTAGAAATGAGAATTTCAAAGCTTGAAGAAACCTTATCAAATGCTAGGGTGATTGATGAGTCACAGTTGGATAACTCTAAAGTTCTTGTTCTTTCCAAGGTGACAATTAAAAATCAGCTAAATGGAATGGAAATGAACTATACTCTAGTGGCTGATGGAGAGGCAGATTTAGCTACAGGTAAAATTTCGGTTAATTCTCCCATAGGAAAGGGACTTTTGGGTAAATCTGTAGGAGATATTGCTCAGATTAATGTACCCAGTGGTGAGATTAAATTTGAAATTATTCAAATCTCCAGATAAATGTCAACAATCTTTACAAAGATTATTAATCACGAAATCCCATGCTATAAAGTAGCAGAAGATGAAAATTTCTTAGCTTTTTTAGATATCAATCCTAATGCTAGAGGCCATACACTTTGTATTCCAAAACAGGAGGTTGATGATGTATTAGATTTGGATGTAGATAGCTATAAAGCGCTAATGCTTTTTTCTAGAAAAGTAGCTAAATCAATGAAAAATGTAATTGAATGTGAAAAAATTGCTATCTCTATTATCGGACTTGAAGTGCCACACGTACATGTCCATCTCATTCCAATAAATGAAATGAGAGATGCAAACTTCAGTAATAAGATAAATCTCAGTAAGGATGATTTTAGTGATACAGCAAAATTGATTTCAAATTCATTTTCCTCTATTTAATATAATTACCATTGTGGTTCCTATATTTAATTCTGATTTATGGACTTTTATTTCGCCTGAGTGGTAATCTTCAATTATTCTTTTTGCCAATGACAAACCTAACCCCCAACCTCTTTCTTTTGATGTAAATCCTGGATTGAATATATTCCTGAAATCAGATTTTGAAACTCCGACTCCATTATCTTCAAAATAAATACTAATTTTATTTTCATTTTCTTCAATAAAAATTTTTATTTCACCCTCATCTTTTATTGCATCTATGCTGTTTTTGATAATATTTTCAACGCACCATCCAAATAGTTGGGGATTAATTCTTGTGAAAAATTCAGATTCTTTATCGAGAAATTTTACTGAAATATTATTACTGATTCTGTCTGATAAATAATTTACAGTTTTTTCAATTTCTTTTGAGATATTAAAATTAGAAAGCAATGGCTCTGAACCAATTTTACTAAACCTATCGGAAATTATATTTAGTCTATTGATATCTTTTTCAATTTCATTTAAATAAGTTTCGTCATTATATTTATTTTTTAAAAGTTCAGTCCAGCCCATTAAAGAACTCAGAGGGGTTCCAATCTGGTGAGCAGTTTCCTTAGCCATTCCTGACCACAGTTTATTCATTTGAGCAATTTTGGCATTTTTAAAAAACAAAAAAGCAATAAACCCAAAAATAGCGGCAATAATTAATAAAGCGATCGGGTAATATTTAAGCTTATTTAATAGTGAAGAATTTCCATAGTATAATGTTGAAATTTTTTCTTTTCCAAAATTGATTTCAATAGGTTTATTTTCAGATTCAAACTTCTTAATAAGTTTTTTTACTAAAACTGAATCATTAATATTTAAGTTGGGAATATTATTAATTTCAATTAATCCATTTGAGTCGACTTTGATCATTGGAGTTGAGGTGTTTTTTTTTAATACCTCCAGAGTTAAATTAGAAATTTCACCATCAATATTAACTAATTCTAATGTTGCCAATGACCACAGCTCCATTTTATTCCTTTCCTCAATTTTAAAATTCTGAACAAATAAAAATGTATTCCAGAGTATAGTGAAAATCACTAGTGATGAGAAAATAATAATTAACCAATTTAAAAGCTTGGTATTTTTGATCATATCAAATAAAGTAATTACTGTTATTAAATATAGTGAGTTTATATCTAAATTAAACTTCAATATTTCTTATTTATTATCTATCTTCATATTAGATAATAAAAAATCAATTTATGGAAATACAGGGATCAATAAAAGTAATTGGTGAAGTCCAAGAGATTAGTGCAACTTTTAAAAAAAGAGAATTAGTGGTTACCACTCAGGAGCAATATCCTCAAACAATTTCTGTAGAATTTGTCCAAGATAAAACAGACCTATTGAATAATTTTAAGTTGGGGCAAAATGTAAAGGTAAATATTAATCTTAGAGGAAGAGAATGGGAAAATCCTCAAACCAAGGAAGTAAAATATTTCAATACAATTCAAGGATGGAGAATTGAATTGTTAGAAACTAAGCAAGAATCTGAAGATTTACCTCCATTGGATAATTTAAGTCCTTTTGAACCTGCCTCTGATACAAATGACGAAGATTTAGACGATCTCCCTTTTTAAATGCTATCCTTTGAAGAATTAAATAGTTTTAAAAATCAAAATGATTTTATTGAGCTGCTAAAAAATAAGTTGCCAAAGAAGAGATTTGATAAGATTATTGAAAAAGCTACATATAATAATCGTATTTCTCAATTGCAATCGGATTTGGTTAATCTTCAAAACTGGGTAAAGAAAAATAACAAAAGGGTTTGTGTGATTTTTGAAGGTAGGGATGCTGCTGGAAAGGGCGGCGCAATTAAACGATTCATTGAGCATTTAAATCCTAGATATTCTCGGGTCGTAGCGCTTTCAGAGCCCACGCAACAAGAAAAAGGGCAGTGGTATTTTCAGAGATATCTAAAAAAAATGCCTAGCTCTGGTGAAATTATTTTTTTTGATCGTAGTTGGTACAACAGAGCGATAGTAGAACCTGTTATGGAATTTTGTGATTCTCAGCAGTATGATTTGTTCATGAATCAGGTTAATGAATTTGAAAAAATGTTAACGGAAGACGGGATAATTTTAATAAAATTATGGTTTTCAATTACCAAAAAAGAACAGAAAATTAGGTTTATTAAAAGATTGTCAAACCCACTCAAAACATGGAAATTTAGTAAGGTTGATATGGAGGGACAAAAGCGTTGGAAAATTTACACCGATTATAAAGAAAAGATGTTCTTGAAAACAGATTTGACCCACTCCCCATGGAAAATCATTGACAGTAATAATAAATTTTCGGCAAGAATTAGTGCAATTGAATATGTTTTATCAAAGTTCAAAGCTCTTCCAAAAAACCAAAGGAAACTAAAAAACCAAAAGATTTTAAAAAAAGAAAAATTAAAAGATATTTCTAAAAAGGATCTTAAATTATTGAACAAAAATAACTCTCTGATTAGTCTTATCTCAAGAAATGATACTTCTCTTCCAAAAACACTGAGGTATTACAAATACGAAAAACAGCTTAAGAAATTACAAATCGAAATGATCAAGCTCCAAAATTGGGTTTATAAAAAAAATAAAAAAGTTATTATTATTTGTGAGGGAAGAGATGCTGCGGGTAAGGGTGGAGCTATTAGACGAGCAATACAGAATTTGAATCCAAGAAAACTTAAAGTTGTTGCTTTGCCTAAACCTGACGAAAGCGAAAATGGACAATGGTATTTTCAGAGATATGTTGAACAGTTCCCTAATAACGGCGAGATTGTATTTTTTGATAGAAGTTGGTACAATAGAGCTGTAGTTGAACCCGTTAATGGATTTTGTACTAAAAATGAATATGACAACTTTATGTCTCATGTTAATGGATTTGAGAATATTTTAATTAATGAAGGAATTATTTTGTTAAAATTATATTTTTCAGTGTCGAAGCAAACCCAGGCAAAAAGATTTAGTGATATTCAAAATAGTTTATTAAAAAAATGGAAATTCACCGAAGTCGACGGTAAAGCGCAGGAATTATGGGATGAATATTCACATTTTAAAGATAAAATGTTTGAAAAAACCAATACCAAAAATTCACCTTGGAATATAATTTCAGCGGATCGAAAAATACAAGCAAGAATTGAAGCTATTAATTTGATTTTAAAAAATGTCCCTTACGATTCTAATACACTTATACATTCAGAAAAAATAAATTTTTAAATTCTTCGTACAAAATCCATTACTTTTTCTGAATTCTCTACAGAGAAATCTCCTATTTTAGTTCTTCTCAACTCAGAAAGATGAGCACCTGAATTCAATTCCTTTCCAAAATCATGAACAAGCGATCTGATATAGGTTCCTTTGCTACAAGTAACACTAAAAGAAACTTCTGGAAATTTAATATCTGTGATTTTAAATTCCTCAATTGTCACCTCTCTTTTATCTAATTTTATTTCTTTTCCTTTTCTAGCAAGCTTATAGGATCTTACTCCGTCTTTTTTTACCGCAGAAAACATTGGTGGTTGTTGAAGAGTTTTTCCTAAAAATTTTTCTACAGTTTTTAAAATTAATTTTTCGTCAATATGATCTACAGGATAATTAAGATTGGGTTTTGTTTCTAAGTCATATGAAGGAGTCGTTGAGCCTATTGTCATTTTTCCTATATAAGTTTTATTCATTATTGAAAAATTATCAATACTTTTTGTCATTTTTCCAATGCAGATTAGTAAAAGTCCGGTAGCAAGTGGATCTAATGTTCCAGCATGACCAACTTTTATTTTTTTGATATCAAACTTTTTCTTTATTGAGTATCTGATTTTGTTTACAACATCAAAAGAAGTCCAATTAAGATCTTTATCGATTAGGATTAGTTGACC
Source organism: uncultured Bacteroidota bacterium (assembly GCA_902509675.1). GTDB lineage: Bacteria > Bacteroidota > Bacteroidia > Flavobacteriales > Flavobacteriaceae > MED-G13. The sequence goes on from CABWYN010000011.1 coordinate 4,626, forward strand.
ATCTGTAATATTTAAACTCATTAATTTATAATATAAATATTGATGTAAGTCCAAGAATAAAACAATAGAAACTAAAATAAATTAAACTATCATCATTCACTATTTTAATCATCCATTGACAAGCTATTACTCCAAAGATAAAGGACGAAAGAAATCCTGTAGCCAGTATAGAGGTATCTATTTGATTAGAGAAAATATCTCCTGAAAAAACATCTTTTAAGATCGCTCCAAAAATCACTGGAATTACTATTAAAAACGAGAATTTAGCACTGTCACTTTTATTATTTCCTAAAAATAATGAGGTGCATATGGTCGCTCCAGACCTTGAAATTCCAGGGATAATCGCAAAAGCTTGAGACACTCCAATAATAACCGCATCGGTTTTTGAAATTTGTGATCTCTTGGGCTTAATGATTTTAGTTAAAAAAAGTAACAATCCAGTCACTAATAGCATCATCCCAACGATTTTAATATTTCCGACAAATAATAAATCGATATGGTCGCTTAAAGTAAATCCTATAATTCCGGCAGGTAGGATTGCAATAATAATTTTGATGATGTATTTTTTACTATTTTCTGATTTTTTTGAAAAAACTCCAAAAAATAATTCTAAAATGTCTTTTCTAAAAACCACTATTGTGCTAAGTGCTGTAGCCAAATGTAAAATAGTTGTCATTAGAAGGTTATCAGACGACAATTGATTAGCACCTAATAATTTCCTTCCTATTTCTAAATGTCCACTCGAGGAGACAGGTAAGAATTCGGTCAAGCCTTGGATTATTCCTAAAATTAGAGCGTCAAACTCATCCATAAATAATTATTTTGATGACTTTAAAATTGCATAAATTTGAATTACAAATCCGATTAAAATCAATGCGGGAGCCAATCTTATTCTTCTAAAACTATATATTTCATCAGAAAAAATATTTGGGTCCTCACTACCACCACCAGACATTATAATAAATCCCAGAATAATAAAAAGAATCCCAATAATCATTGCTTTATAATTCTCTCTATTGAAGAGTAATTGTTTTTTTTTCTTTTCCATAATTATATGTCTAATTGGTCAGCTTTAATTTTTAAAATATTTTGAGTTGCAAAGTATGTGCTAATATAGCTAATCACAAATCCTAATAAAATAATTGTAGAGCAAAGAGAAAAGATTGTATTTAACTCAATACTATTAAAAAAATTTAAATTAATATCCAAATAATACAGCATACTTAAAAGTAAGCTAATCGAAAATAAGGAGGAAATTATACTCAGGAGCGCATTTGTTTTTAAAAAAGGTTTTCTAATAAAGGATTTTGTTGCTCCAACGAGCTGCATTGTTTTTATAAGCTGTCTATTGGAGTAGATAGATAACCTAATAGAACTGTTTATTATTAAAAATGTAATCAATAAGAAAATAATAATTGATGGTACTAGCCAGAATGAAACCTTTTTAATGTTTTCATTTATTAGAGTAATTAAATTCTTATCATATACAATTTCATCCACATATTTATTCGTTTTTATAATTTCAGAAATACTGTCAATTTTAATTGTTTCTACATATTTACTTTTTAAATTAATATCAATGGAATTTACCAGAGGATTGTAGCCTAAATCTTTGATGAAATCCTCTCCGTATTCTTCTTTCATTATAAGTACTGCATTTTCTTTTGAAACATAAGTCAGTTTTTCTAAGTAATCGCTCATTAAAAGTTGGTTTTGTAATTCGGAAACTTCAATTTGTTTTGCGTTTTCTTTAAAGAATATTGAAATAGAAAAATTTTCTTTAAAGGAATTTGCTATGGAGCTAGAACTGATTACAAATACACCAAAAAAACCAAAAAGGAATAACACAATTGACATTATTATTACAATAGAAATGTAGGATGTTATCAATCTTTTATTTTTGATTTTTTTCATAGACTTTAATTATTATAAAAGTAGTGAACAAATCAATAATTAAAAAGATTTTCTATTCTTAGTATAAAATGTAAATTTGTTCTTTTGGTCAATTAATTGCAATGGAATATAATTTTAGAAGTATAGAGGAGAAATGGCAAAAGTATTGGCTTGAAAATAAGGTATATTCTGCTAACAATAAATCTGACCTTCCAAAATTTTATGTCTTAGATATGTTTCCTTATCCCTCTGGTTCGGGGCTACATGTGGGGCATCCTCTTGGGTACATTGCCTCTGATATAATTTCAAGATATAAAAGGGCTAAAGGGTTTAATGTTTTGCACCCCATGGGCTTTGATTCTTTTGGGCTTCCTGCTGAACAATATGCAATCAAGACTGGGCAACACCCAAAAGTTACAACTGAAAAAAATATTGAAAGATTCAAAGACCAATTGAATAAGCTCGGTCTTTCTTACGATTGGGACAGAGAAATTAAGACTAGTGATAGTAAATATTATAAGTGGACGCAGTGGATTTTTTTAAAACTTTACAATTCATACTACGATAAGGATGAAAATAAATGTAAAAATATTTCTGAATTAAAAATACCCAAAGAATTATCTAAGTCTGAAAAAATACATTTTATCGACTCAAAAAGATTAGCTTATATTGATACTATTGATGTAAACTGGTGCCAAGAGTTGGGTACTGTTTTGGCAAATGAAGAGGTAATAGGTGGACTTAGTGAACGAGGTGGTTTTCCGGTTGTAAAAAGACCTATGAAGCAGTGGGTCATGAGAATTACTGACTATGCTGATAGACTAATAGATGATTTAGTGGATTTAGATTGGCCAGATTCAATTAAAGCATCTCAAATAAATTGGATTGGGAAATCAACTGGCGCTGAGATTACATTTAAAATTGATCAAAAAATTAGTATTGATGTTTTTACGACAAGACCTGATACTATTTTTGGTGCTACTTATTTGGTTATTGCACCGGAGCATCCAATACTAGATAAGATTACATCCGAAAAACAAAGAGAAGAAATTGAAAAATATCGTAACGAATCCTCTTTGAAAAGTGACCTTGAAAGACAGGAAAATCAAAAAAATAAAACGGGTGTTTTCACAGGTTCTTATGCAATTAACCCCATGACAGGAAAAGAAATTCCAGTATGGATTTCTGATTATGTTTTGTTTGGATATGGTACTGGTGCTATAATGGCAGTACCTGCTCACGACGAAAGAGATTTTGAATTCGCAAATAAATTTGATTTAACAATAACAAAGGTTATTAAAAGCAACGAAGATTGTTATTCTGGCTCTGGTGAAATAATTAACTCCTCAGATTACAACGGATTAAATAGTGAAGACTTTAAAAATATTGCTACAACCCATTTAGAAAAAAATAATTTAGCCAAGAAAACTACAAATTATAAATTACGAGATTGGATTTTTACCAGACAGAGATATTGGGGTGAGCCAATACCTATTTTACATTCTGAAGAAGGGACCACTGGTTTAGACGAAAGTGAATTGCCTTTAGAGCTTCCTGAAGTTGAATCGTACTTACCAACAGACGATGGTTTGTCTCCTTTAGCTAGAAATGAAGAATGGAAGGCTGTAAAATCTAACGGAAAAGATTTTATAAGGGAAACAAATACAATGCCTCAATGGGCTGGGTCATGTTGGTATTATTTACGTTTTTTAGACCCTCATAATGATAACTCGTTTGCCTCTGAAAAAAATATTAATTATTGGATGCCAGTTGATTTATATATTGGTGGAGCTGAACATGCTGTTCTACATTTATTATACGCTAGATTTTGGCATAAGGTTCTTTTTGATTTAGGACTAGTTAATACTACTGAACCGTTTAAAAAATTGGTCAACCAGGGTATGATTTTAGGAAACAGCGCATTTATTCACAGAAAAATCGGTGAAAAGTGTTTTGTTTCGGCTGAAATTGCCGGTCAATATAAAACTCAGAAAATCCACATAGATATTAATTATATAAATGAAAAAAACCAACTAGATTTAGAATCATTACAAAGCCATGATGAGGATTACGCTAAGTCTTCTTTTGAATTTAAAGACAATTTTTACGTTGAAAGAGAAGTTGAAAAAATGTCAAAGTCTAAATATAATGTTGTAAATCCAGATGATATATGTGAGAAATACGGCACTGATACATTGAGAATGTATGAGATGTTTTTAGGACCACTTGAGCAATCGAAACCTTGGAGTACATCTGGAATTTCAGGTGTCCATAATTTTTTAAAAAAATTATGGAAGCTATATTTTGACCCTAAATCTAATCTGATTGTTGACGATTCGGAACCCAGTAAAACTAATTTAAAGACTTTACACAAGTGCATAAAAAAAGTTTCGGAGGATATTGAATCTTTTTCTTTTAATACTGCTGTCTCTGCCATGATGATCACTGTAAATGAATTGATTTCTCAAAATTGTAGGAGCAGAAAAATACTAGAACCTCTTCTGTTAGTCGTGAATCCTTTTGCCCCTCACATTACAGAGGAAATTTGGGAAACTTTAGGAAACAAGAAGTCTATAGTTTACTCCAAATATCCAGATTATGCAGAAGCTCACATAAAAGATAATACAAAAATATATCCTGTTTCGATAAACGGAAAATTAAAATACAAAATTGAACTATCTACCGATTTGTCAAAAGAAGATATTGAAAAGGCTATTCTTTCTGACCAAAATTTCATGCAAAAATTAGAAGGGAATCATCCAAAAAGGGTTATTATAATACCCGGAAAAATTATAAATTTTGTAGTGTAATAATAGTAGTATTTATCTCTTCCCCATAGATTATCAACAAGCTATAATTTATTATTGTAATAAAAAGAAACTTATAAAATAGAAATTTTAGTTTTCTCTTTTTACAACGAAAAGACCATTTTGAATATCACTTATTATAATATTTCTACTTTCATGGAATGGGTAAACACTCCAAGCTCCGCTAAACCCTGATCCATCACCCTGGGGATAAGAGTCAAAATAACCAACTTCATTCATTTGCTTTGATTCTATTTGACTAATATCTATTTCTCTTAATCCTGCTTTGTAGCTTGATAAATAATATCTATCACCAACAACGTATCCGTTATGATCAATTGCAAGTGTTGGTCCATAATAATCATAATGCAACAGAGGATCATCTAGATCGGTTAAATCTAAAACTATACTCCTTGTATTAATTCCGTCTGCTGCTTCATCCAATTCATCACCAACGATAAAATATCTATGATCTTCTGTCAACCATCCCTGATGAACATAATGTGTGTTTTCGTATACTATTGAGGAAATAATAATAGGGTTTGATTTATCTGAAACATCGATAACATCAACATGTTGCGCATTACTTCCGATAATAATTTCTTTTCCAGTGTGATCTGCATCGGGACCATTATATATCACAGCTTGGGCATCATGACAATAGCCAACATCGCTGAAACCACCCTCCAGAACAGGCGCTGTGGGATTTTGTATGTTTATAAACATGGGACCTCCATCAAACAAACCTCCTACATGCCCAGGGTCTCTTGTGAAACTTCTTCCAGAGTCTTGATTTCCAACAGGGTATGCATAGCCTGTTTGTTCATTTATAACAATATTATGAGCCCTTCCAAAATCAGTGAAGTGAGAGTCATGAGAAAATATAGTTGGTATATTTTCTATATTTCTTAATCTGCTTAAATCAAATATTTGCATTCCATGGTTTGAAGCTTCACTTACAATATATGCATGATTATTATATACTTTAATATCTCGCCAAATACTATTCACCGAAGCTGTGGGTAGTATTCCGATTAATAACAAATTGTCTGGATCACTCATGTCAACAAATGATGTGTGTGATGAAAGGCCAACAATGGCATATTCTTTCCCTGTTAATGGATCTTCCCAACCCCACGAATCATTAACTCTTGTATTATCTGCAGGCTCTATACTTAGCTCCTCAATAGACAAATGACCAATTAAACTATAGCCACTACAAGGGTATTCCCCAGCCATCCCATCCAAACAGGGTAAAGAGGTGAAATCGACAAGATCACATTTGTCTCCAATACCATCTGTGTCTGAGTCAAATTGATTTGGATTGTAGTTTTCTGGGCAGTTATCCTCAGCATCTATAATTCCATCATTGTCAAAATCAGAACAACTATCTCCAATACCATCGCTGTTGGTATCTGTTTGATCTGGGTTAGAAACATAAGGACAATTATCTGTAATATCATAAAATCCATCAGAATCATTATCAGCATAATTCTGATCAATTGATTCATCTTGACAACTTTGAATGTTAAGGCTAATTAATATTATTGAAAAAACAAGAGGATAAATTTTTAAAAACCTACTTTTCATATTTTTAAGTAATGGAAAAACAAAGATATCTAATTATAATTAATCAACTCATAAAGTTATTTGTCTATTAATTTGTTGGTCTAAAGATATATATGTTTCAGTTCTAGAAACTCCCTTTATTGTTTGTATTTTTTTTGTGAGAATTTGCATTAAGTCTTCATTATCCTTACACAAAAGCTTGGTTAGAACACTCCAGTCACCCGTTGTGTAGTGGCATTCTAATATTTCTGGAATTTCTTTTAATTTATTAACAACACTCAAATTATTTGTAGCTCTATCTAAAAAAATTCCAATGTAAGCCATTGTTGTAAAACCTAATACTTTGTGATTAATTTTTATACTTGATCCAATAATTAAATTATATTTTTCAAGTTTTCTTAATCTTTGATGAATAGCAGCACCTGAAATTCCGATATTTTTTGCAATTTCGAGTATAGGTCTTCTTGAATTTGACATTAACATTCTAAGGATTTGTTTATCTATACCGTCTAATTTCACAAGATTATTTTTCATTTGAATACTCATTAAAGGTTACTCCGTATTTTTCTAATTCTTTTAATACTGGGATGTAAATTTTTCTGTTAGTTGGTCTTTGAATTCCGGTAAGATTAATTTTATTATTTAATAAAAGTAACGCAGAAATAGCTAAAGGTAATCCTACTGTTTTAGCCATAGCTGTATACACATCATCTTTTCCAACACACAGCATTGTAGAAATTATATTCTTCTTTTCACCCATCTTTGTTCTGTAATCAAACTCGTGATACATAACTATCATATCTTTATCTTTTTTTGCTAGCCCCCACGGATCTTTAAGTATAAATTCTAATATTTGAGCTGGAGTAGCATTTTTCAAAGGAATCTTTTTTTCAGAACTTAGAATACCAATTTCTTCTAATTTTTTCCAGTTAGAGTCATCTTTTACAATAGACAGAGCTGTTGCGAGTTTATCTTCAATACTGAGGTTTTTATCATAGGGTAGAAAACAATTAAGATATTCTCTGTAACTTAAATGTTCTGAGTTAGAAATTGTGAAATTATCGTTAGTCAATCCAAGCTTTACAAACATATCCCATGATTCACAAAACCCTATTTTTCTAATTGTCCCCCTTATCATGGTTTTGATATTCTTTAAGCCATAAATTTCTCTGTATTTCAAAGAATCTCGATTGGGATAAACTTCAAATGGGCCATGTCCGACGACTTGTATTCTTTCGGTATTTTTAAAAAGTCTATTGTAAGGAATGTACTTAAATTTTTTATTTTCAATGTATTTAGCGGGAATGCCTTGCCCTGCTAAAACAACGTTTCTTGGATTCCAAGTAAATTTATAATTCCATTTGTTGCTATCGCTTTCAGGAGCTATCAATCCTCCAGTGTAAGATTTAAATGAATTTATTTTAGCCCCTTCATCCAATAATTCATCAATAATTTTTTTTGCACTCATGTGATCAATTCCTGGGTCCAGCCCCATTTCATTCAAAAATAACAACCCGCTATTTTTCACATCACTTTCAAGATTTTTCATTTCGTCGCTAACATAAGATGCTGTCAACAAATCCTTTTTTAGCTTAATGCATGTTTTTGCTAAAATTATATGAAATCTGGCAGGCAGCATTGAAATAACCAAATTGGCTTCAGAAATATATTTTTCTCTTTCTTTTTTGTTAGAAATATCAATTGAAGAAATAATACAATTAGGATTTTTTTCATACTGAACCAGATGATTAGTATTCACATCGGCTATGTGAATTGATAATTCTTCTTTCTGAGAATTTTCGAGTAAATATTTAATTAAATAAGGAGAAGATTTGCCTGCACCTACAATTAAAATTTTTCTCATATCCTGTTAATTTAATTATAATATTAGTAAATAATTATTAGTATTAATTAAATTATTTAGATTAATTTTAATTCTTAAAATCTATCGAAAATCTTAAATATGATCGTAGACTCAAACGATTTAGATAATCAAAAAATTTCCTTAAAAAGTTACGGAATAACCAGTACAAAGATCAATTATAATCTACCCGTACAAGTTCTGTATGAATTATGTCAAAAGGGTAATCTAGGAATTTTAACTGATAAAAATGTACTGGCTATAAATACGGGAAAATTTACTGGTAGATCTCCAAAAGATAGATACATAGTTTCCGACGCAATCACAAAAGAAAAAGTATGGTGGGGCGAAATAAATAAGCCTATAGAAGCCAAGGTTTTTGATAATTTATATTTAAAAATTTCGGAGCATTTATCTCAAAAAGAATTATACGTTAGAGATTGTTATGCATGTGCATCTCAAAACAACCGATTAAACATAAGAACGATTTGTGAATATCCTTGGAGTGATATTTTTTCACATAATATGTTTATAAGGCCAGAAATAAACGAAAAATTTGCCATAGAATGGACTGTAATTTCAGCACCAGATTTTAAAGCAAATCCTAAAAACGACGGAGTTGATAATGAAAACTTTTCAATTATCAACTTTTCAAAAAAAATAATCATTATCGGAGGAACAGGATATACCGGTGAAATAAAAAAAGGTATTTTCTCCGTTTTAAATTTTACACTTCCTGTACATAAAAATATTTTACCAATGCATTGTAGTGCAAATTCAGGCACCAATAATGATACATCGATCTTTTTTGGTCTTTCCGGCACTGGTAAAACAACTTTATCCACTGATTCATCTAGAAAACTTATTGGTGATGATGAACATGGCTGGGATGAAAAAGACAATATTTTTAATTTTGAAGGAGGGTGTTATGCAAAAGTTTTGAATTTATCTGCGGAGAAAGAGCCCGAGATATATAATGCAATAAAATCAGGTGCTTTATTAGAAAATGTTATTATTGATAAAAATGGAGTTGTTGATTTTAATGATAAATCCATAACCCAAAATACAAGGGTTAGTTATCCGATTAATTTTATCAAAAATATTAAAAATCCTTCCTTAGGAAATAACCCAAAAAACATTTTCTTTTTGACCGCTGATGCATTTGGTGTTTTACCTCCAATTTCGAAATTAAATCCAAGTCAATCAGCGTATCATTTTATTTCAGGTTATACCTCTAAATTAGCTGGAACCGAAGCAGGAGTAGACGAACCTGTTCCTTCTTTTTCAGCATGTTTTGGAGCTCCCTTCATGCCTCTTCACCCAACGGTTTACGCAAAAATGTTGATTAAGAAAATGAAAGACTCAGGAGTAAATGTTTGGCTAGTAAATACAGGTTGGACAGGAGGCCCATACGGAATTGGAAAAAGAATGGAACTTAAGTATACCAGAGCAATGATAAATGCAGCTATGTCAGGGGAATTAGATAAAGCTAACAGAGACAATTATCACATTCATTCGGTCTTTAATTTAATGCAGCCTAGGGTTTGTCCAAATGTGCCAACTAGCGTCCTTAGTCCTAGGAAAACCTGGAATAATGACAAAAAGTATTATAAAAAAGCATACATGCTTTCTCAGGCATTTATCAATAATTTTGAAAAATTTTCCGATCAGGCGGATAGTCAGATCTTATCAGGATCACCAAATACGAAATAAATTATCTTTTGTTTGCTTTGGCAATATAGTTATCTAATGCCATAGTCATCGATGGGAATTTAGGGGAAGGGGCATATATATCAACATTTAATCCCTTTTCTTCTACTGTTTTTTTAGTAATCGCTCCAAAAACAGCTATTCTGGTATTATTTTGTTTGAAGTCAGGGAAATTATGTAGTAAGGATTCTATTCCAGACGGACTAAAGAAAACTAAAATATCATAAGTAACATCAGCTAAATGTGACAAATCACTAATCACTGTTTTGTAAAAAACGGATTGTCTCCAGCTTATTTCTAATTCGTCAAGAAGCTGTGGAACTTCGGGTTTTAACTTATCAGTTGTAGGTAAAAGAAAAGTTTCATTTTTATGCTTTTCAATTAAAGGACATAAGTCTTTAAAAGTTCTTTTACCTACATAAATTTTTCTTTTTCTATATACCACGTGATTTTGTAGGTATAAGGCAACAACTTCAGATTGACAGAAATATTTCATCGAGTCAGGAACCTTAAATCTCATTTTATCACAAATTCTAAAATAATGATCAACAGCGTATCTACTGGTGAGAATGATTGCTGAAAATTTTGTTAAATCAATTTTTTGTAATCTTATTTCTTTTACAGTAGCTCCTTTTACGTGTATGAAAGGGATGAAATCAATTTTTACTTTTCTTCTTTTTTTTAGGTCAAGAAAAGGGGAGTTTTCGAGTTTTGGCCTGGGCTGGGAAACTAATATAGTTTTAACTTTCATTTTGTCACACTTTTAAAAACCTACTAATTATATAGTAATAAGGTATAATTTCAAGTGTGCAAAGATACAAAATAAAATAAAACCAATTTTTATAAATAATATTTTTAAATGAAAAAAATATTGTGAAGTAACTGATAATCAAACACAAAAGAGATATGATCAGTGAAATGTAAACTAATTCGTAATTATAGCCACTCGAATAAATACACACTATATTAAGCATTAAAATATACAAACCAATGGTTCCAAAGTATTTAAATTTAATTATTAGATAATTATCACATTTTTTTTTGAAATTAAATAACCAGCCTATAAACTTTTCTAAAAATAATTTTAACAAAATGAATAAAGTAAGCAGAGTTGCAAACTTTAGAAAGTCTTGAGAATTAAATTTATCATTTTTAAAGATTGTAAATAAAATGGAGGTATTTATAACAAAAATAAGTAGGTACACAACATTTATTGATCTGAATGATAGATAATCATTATTTGAAAGCTTAGTGATGAGATTTTTTTTATTAAAACTGAAATTTTCGTAAAATTTTTGACTGTTAATTTTTTTTAAGACAAAAATTAATAGAATTGAAAAAATGATTAGAGAAGTTAAAATGTCGTTTGAAAAATATTCTCTAATCATATATTTAAAATAAGATTTCTTTTTAGTCTAAAAATTATACTTTTACAAAAAACAACTTTATGAAGGATGTTCTAATTATAATTCCCACCTATAACGAGGTTGAAAATATAGTAAGAATAATCGAATCAATATTTTCATTACACAAAGATATTAATATTCTTGTAGTTGATGATAATTCTCCTGACGGAACGTCAATTAAAGTTAAAGAAGTTATTTCAAAATTCGGTAGCAACCTAAACCTAATTTCTAGGGATTCAAAGTTAGGACTGGGAACAGCTTATATCTCTGGATTTAAATGGGCGATAAAGAAAAAATTTAATTTTGTTTTTTCAATGGATGCTGATTTTTCCCACAATCCGTCAGATATCAAAAAATTATACCTTTCATGTGTAGACAAAAAAAATGATATTTCAATTGGGTCAAGATATATTCAAGGCATCAATGTTGTTAACTGGCCACTAGAGAGAATAATATTATCCTATTTAGCATCATGGTATGTAAGAATTTTAACATGTATGAATATAAAAGATCCTACATCTGGTTTTGTTTGTTATTCTGTAAAATCATTAAAAAGTTTATCTTTAGATACTATTAGTTCTAACGGATATGCATTTCAAATTGAAATGAAATTCAAATTATTTTTAAAAAAATTCACAATTGAAGAAATCCCAATAATTTTCACAGACAGAGAGTTTGGTAAATCAAAGCTAGATGGTTCGATTATCGGAGAAGCATTTTTTGGAGTAATATTGATGAAATTTAAAAGCGTGTTTACCAAGTAAGTAATGAAAAAAACCTTAATTAAAAATTGCAATATTATCAATGAGGGAGAGGTTTTTGAATCCGATATTCTTATAGAAGATTCGATAATTAGTAAGATTTCAAATTCTATTAGCCCAAATAATTCAAACACAAAAATTATTGATGCAGAGGGAAACTATGTCATGCCTGGTTTGATTGACGATCAAGTACATTTTAGAGAACCAGGATTAACACACAAAGGAAATATTTTTTCTGAATCAAGAGCTGCGGTTGCAGGGGGTATTACATCTTTTTTTGAAATGCCCAACACAAATCCTAATACAACAACAATTAATGAATTAAATAAAAAGTTTGAGATTGCAAAAAACAACTCGTTAGCAAATTATTCTTTTATGTTTGGTGGGACTAATACTAATCTTGACGAGATTTTAAAAAATGATTTAACACAAATTCCTGCTGTTAAACTTTTTCTTGGTTCATCAACAGGAAATATGTTGGTTGATGATTTAAATTCATTAGAGAAAATTTTTTCTAATGTTCAAATACCAATTGCTGCACACTGTGAAGATGAACAAACCATTAAAAATAACCTACAATTACATATGGATACTTTTGGGGATAATATACCCATAAATTATCATCCTAAAATTAGAAGTGAAGAAGCTTGCTTTATTTCTTCTAGCATGGCAGTTGGATTGGCTAAAAAAACTGGTGCAAGATTACACGTATTTCATCTTTCAACTGCTCGTGAACTTGAGTTGTTTTCAAATAATCTTCCTCTAAAAGATAAAAAAATAACCTCTGAGGTTTGTATTCATCATTTAACTTTTTCAGATCAAGATTATGATAAATATGGATCTAATATTAAATGGAATCCTGCTATAAAAACTGTAAATGACAGGGAAATGTTGTGGAAGGGCTTAAACAATAATTTAATTGATGTCATTGCTACAGATCATGCTCCACACACTGTTAATGAAAAACAAAATAACTATAATTCCTGTCCGTCTGGTGGTCCTTTAGTTCAACATTCGTTGGTTTCCATGTTAGAAGCTTTTCATAACGATAAAATTTCTTTGCCCAAAATTGCAGAAAAGATGTGTCATAATCCAGCTATTTTATTTGATATTGAAAAAAGAGGTTACATTAGAGAGGGTTACTTTGCAGATTTGGTAATATTCAACCTAAATAACCCATGGACTGTTTCAAATGAAAATATATTATATAAATGCGCCTGGTCACCATTTGAAAACAAGACCTTTAAATCAAGAGTTCTTCACACACTTGTTAATGGTAATCCAGTTTACTCAAATGGTGTGATTAATGATTCTATTATGGGAATGAAAATGAAATTTAAAAGATGAAAAAAGTTCTAATTTTTATATTTATTTTTTCTTCGTGTAATTTTACGAATCAAAAAGAAAAAATTGAATCTAGTTATTTAATTTCTGAGAACGAGATGGTTGATATTCTCTATGATATGTCTTTAATAAGTGTTTCTAAAGGAATCAATAAACGAATTTTAGAAAATAATGGTATGAAGCCAAAATCATATATTCTTAAAAAATATAATATTGATAGTTTACAGTTTGTAAAAAGTAATGAGTTTTATGCTAATGATCTTGAAAAGTATCTTAATATTTATGAAAGAGTATTAGAAAAATTAGAGTTTAATAGAGAGGTGATTATTGACAGTATCGAAGAATATAAAAAAAACAGAGCAAACAGAAGTAAACAAATTATTTCAGAAGAGCAAAAGAATAATAGATTAACCAAAAAACCTAAAAAACCTTTTCGCTCAGAAATTTTAAAAAATTAGATTATATTACAATTAGATTAATTAATTACAAATGAGTGATTTTATTCAAGAGTTGAAATGGCGTGGATTAATCCATGATTCTACACCCGGAATTGACAAGTATTTAAATGAAGAATCTAGATCCGCATACATTGGCTTTGATCCAACTTCAGATTCTCTACACATTGGGAGTTTGGTCCCAATAATGTTGTTGTCTCATTTTCAAATTTGTGGACATAAGCCAATTGCCTTAATTGGAGGTGCAACTGGAATGATTGGAGACCCTTCAGGAAAATCTTCTGAAAGAATCCTGTTGAATGAGAAGACTTTAAGATACAATGAAAATTGTTTGAAAAAGCAATTATCAAGTTTTTTATCATTTGATGAAAAATCTAAAAATAGTGCTGTCCTATTGAATAATTATGATTGGATGAAAAACTTTTCTTTTTTGGAATTCATCCGCGATGTTGGTAAACATATAACGGTTAATTATATGATGTCAAAAGACTCCGTAAAAAATAGAATTTCATCTGAATCAGGAAATGGAATGAGCTTTACGGAATTCACTTATCAAATGGTACAAGGATTTGATTTTTTATTTTTAAACAGAAATCATAATTGCTCAATTCAAATGGGTGGAAGTGACCAATGGGGAAATATTACTACAGGGACAGAACTCATAAGAAGAATTGACAAAGGGAAAGGTTATGCTATAACATGTCCACTAATTACTAAATCCGATGGGTCAAAATTTGGAAAGTCCGAGGGAGGAAATATTTGGTTAGATGCAGAAAAAACTTCGGTTTACAAATTTTATCAATATTGGTTAAATACTTCTGATGAGGATGCAAAAGTGTACATTAAAATTTTCACTTTCTTAGAAAAAAATATAATTGAACAACTAATTGTTGATCATGAAGAAAGCCCGCATTTAAGAATTTTACAAAAAAAATTAGCATCTGAAATCACTCGTATTGTTCACAATGAAGAAGAGTTAAACAACGCAGTGAAAGCATCAGGAATTCTTTTTAGTAAAGATTTCATTAAAGAAATAAATGAAATTGATGAAAATATTTTTTTAGATATATTTGAAGGTGTCCAAACCTGTGAATTATCAATGGATCGAATCGAAAAAGGAATAGAAATTGTAAAGTCCCTTTCAGAAATTTCCGGTTTTTTACCTTCAAATTCTGAAGCAAGAAGAGCCTTAAAGGAAAACTCTATTTCTGTTAATAAGAAAAAAGTTAATGAAGCATATACTATAACCAGAAATGATCTGATTAGAAATAAATATATTATCCTCAACAGGGGGAAGAAAAAAACATTTATTTTTAAAATTATATAAATCAGATAAGCTGATTACAACCTCTTAAATCACTATTGTCTATTCTTCCTAAAATTTGAAATTTTGATTCGCCTACCATTTTTCCAAGATCATCTGTAGCAATAAAACTACAAGAATATAAATTTGCTAAATCTATTATATTAATGCCTCCGCTTTTCTTATTGAATTCCATATTTTGGGCATCATTTATATCCCTTATAATTACTCTCATCCAGTTTGGACATTCAAATATTCCATCCCTTTTTGAATAGGCTTGAGATAACAACTCAGTCATCCCATATTCACTGTGAATATTTTTTATTCCAAATCCAGACTTTAAAACTTCATGTAGTTCTCCTTTCACCATTTCTTTTCTCATTCCTTTCATTCCACCAGTTTCTAAAACAATTGTGTTTTTTAACTTTATTTTTTTAGTTTCAATGAGGTCTAAAAGTGCATAAGAAACTCCGATTAAAATAATTTTTTTACCCGACTTTTCAAGTTTTAATATCTTTTCTATTAGCACATCATACTGGTTTAAATAAAATCCGCTTTCATCACAACTTGATTCATTTATTAATCTATCTACCATATAAATTAATGACGAACTTTGATTTTCAATATATGTTGG
The DNA here is from genome assembly GCA_902509675.1 of uncultured Bacteroidota bacterium. GTDB lineage: Bacteria > Bacteroidota > Bacteroidia > Flavobacteriales > Flavobacteriaceae > MED-G13. The sequence continues at coordinate 20,369 of CABWYN010000011.1, forward strand.
CAGCAGGCCAATAATTGTAAAATCCGACGGATTACCATAATTACTTATAAAATTTTTAAGGAAAGATTTTTCATAAACATTTAGACTAGAAACATAATGTTTACTTGAGACATTAGTGGTTGTTCCACTACTGTAGAAAGTTCTTTCAATCTTGTCGGAGGTTATAATCTTATGGGTTTTAAAAAAAGAAATCGGCAGAAATGGTATTTCTTTAAGGGTATTTGTGTTTTGCGGATTTTTTTTAAAAAGATCACAAAAATTTCTGTAGACATTATTATTTTCATACTGAAATTTAAAAATTCTCATAGACAAATTATTAAATTCCGAAGAATTGGAACATCCTAAAATTTCATCTAAACTTACCATTAATCAAAAATATAATATTGTTTATTATCCCATTAAAAAATTGATAATAATGTGTTAACTTATTGCTGTCAATCTTATTTTAAAAAAAATTATAAATAAGATTTTTTAAATTTAACTAATGTTTAGCTCAAAATATTGAAAACTAAAAAATTTAAAATCTTATTGGTTGATGATGAACCAGATATAGTAGAGATTATTTCTTATAGTTTAAAGAATGCTAATTATGATGTTTATTCAGCATTCAACGGATTGGAAGCAATAAAAGTAGCAAAATCAATAAAGCCAGACTTAATAATTTTAGATGTAATGATGCCCGAAATGGATGGTATTGAAGCATGCGAGATTATAAGAGAAGACCAGGTTGTTGGAAAAACACTTATTACCTTTCTTTCAGCCAGAGGAGAGGATTACAGTCAAATTGCTGCATTAAATGCAGGTGCAGATGACTATATTACGAAGCCAATTAAACCTAAAGTTTTATTGAGTAAAGTAAAATCTTTACTCAGGAGAATTTCAAACGATCAAAATGAGATCATTGAATTTAAAAATCTAACAATAGATAAAACAGGTTATAGAGTCTTTGTTGAAAAAAATGAAATATCATTACCAAGAAAAGAATTTGAATTGTTATTTTTATTAGCTTCAAAACCTGATAAGGTTTTTAAAAGAGATTTTATTTTAGAATCAATTTGGGGGAAAGATGTAATTGTAGGAGATCGAACTATTGACGTGCATATAAGAAAACTCCGCGAAAAAATTGGTTCATCATATTTAAAAACCATTAAAGGAGTTGGTTATAAATTCATAATTTAATGTCTAAAAAGTTTAGATCTAGTTCCTATAAGTTTTCTCTTCAAACTTCTTTGTATATATCCTTGACTTCTCTTGTTGTTTTTAATTTAAAAACAATTTTTAACACTTCATGCTCTGGTACTTGTTATATTGAAAGATTTTTTGACAGTATTCTATCAGTTGATTTTTTATTAGTTTGGATTTCCATTTTTATAATTTCTTTTATAATTCTTCAAAAAAGAGTTCAAACAATGTTTTTAAATAGAATAAAGCATATTTATGAAGATTTAGATTTTAAATCAGACTCTCTGATATCAACTTCAAGTATTGTTTCAAATATGGATTTACTTATTGAAGATCTTGGAGAATATGTAAAGATTAAAAAAACTGAAATTGAATCACTTAAAAAGCAAGATGAATACAGAAAAGAATTTATAGGTAATGTTGCGCATGAGTTAAAAACTCCTTTGTTTTCTATACAGGGATACATCTCAAATTTATTGGATGGAGCTGCTAGCGATAAAAAACTGTTAGAAAAATATTTAAATAGAGCCGACAAAAGTGTTGATAGACTTGCTTATATAATAAAAGATCTTGATTTAATCTCGCAAATAGAATCCTCAATAACTAAGTTAGATATATCATCATTTGAAATATTAGATTTAATAAAAGAAATATTGGAGGAGCTAGAAATTAGTGCTTCAAATCATAATATAAAATTAATTTTAGATTCAAGAAATGCTGAGGGAGTTCAGGTTGATGCTGACAGAAACAGAATTCAACAAGTTTTGATTAATTTAATATTAAATTCGATTAATTACGGAAAGCCAAAAGGTACAACTGAAATTAGTTTTGAATCTAAAGGACAAAAATTGTTAATTAGAGTGACAGATAATGGTCTTGGAATAAGCGAAGAAAATATGCCAAGATTATTTGAAAGATTTTTTAGGGTTAACATAAGCAGAAGTAGAGATCATGGTGGGTCTGGACTGGGATTAGCCATCGTAAAACATATAATAGAGGCACATAATGAAAACATTAGTGTAGTGTCTACTTTAGGAATTGGAAGTGAATTTTCTTTCACACTAAAAAAATCAAAAATTCCGTTTAATTAATTAGCTTAGCTTCGATAAATAATTCAATTGGGAAGTAAAAATAAATTAAAGAGATTTAAAGAAAATATATCTTTTAAAAATGTGATCCAACCTACCAGAGAAGAACTCATTGACAATGATTTTGAGTATAAAGGTAAATGGGGTGAGTTATTTTTTAACAACAACAACCCCATAGTGATAGAATTGGGATGTGGAAAAGGAGAGTATTCTGTTGAATTAGCAAAACTATATCCAGAAATAAATTTTATAGGAATTGATATCAAAGGGGCCAGATTTTGGCGCGGAGCCAAAATAGCAACCGATAATGAAATTGCTAATGTTGCATTTGTGAGATCCCAAATTGAGCTGGTTGATAAAATATTTTCTAGGAATGAAATTTCTGAAATATGGATAACCTTTCCTGACCCTCAAATTAAATTTAAAAGAGAAAAGCACAGGCTCATTAACTTAAATTTTATCGAATGTTATTCGAAAATTCTGGTAACAAATGGAATCATAAATTTAAAAACAGATAGCGAATTTTTACATGGATATATGTTGGGATTAATTAAGTCAACTGATTTTTTAGAACTCATTTATTCAAATCATAACATATATAATAACACTGGTGCTCCAAAAAATGCTGTATCAATTCAAACGTTTTATGAATCAAAATTTTTGAAATTGGGTAAGCCAATTACATTTGTAAATTTTAGAGTTACTAAGTAGCATGAAAGATGATACAACTTTTTTTAAAAGGGTTTATAAAGTGGTTAGATTGATTCCGTCTGGAAGGGTTTCCACATATGGATTGATAGCTGCATATCTCGGCACTCCAAAAAGTGCTCGTATTGTAGGATATGCTATGAACGCATCACACAAAATTCATGATATTCCTGCTCACAGGGTTGTCAACAGGATAGGCCTTTTAACGGGGAAACATCATTTTTCAGGAACTAATTTGATGAAAGAGTTGCTGGAGAGCGAAGGGGTAGTTATTAAAAAAAATCTTATTACAAATTTTCAAAATATTATTTGGGATCCATCAATTGAGTTACATTAATATTTACTTAATCCTATTAAAATTTTCCAATTCATAGTATATTTGTAAAAAATATTTTTTGTGGAATTATCAAAGGCAAATATCTTAAAACTTACTGAAAGTTTAGATAAAAAAATTTTTAAAATCGTTAATTTAAATATTTTCGGAAGCGAAATTATTTTTGATATTTCTACTACCAATCCAACACTCCAGTCTAAAAAAAGTATAGAAAGTTCAATTAAAAATTTGTTGATTGAAAATATTACCTCTGATTTTGAATTAAAAATCAATTTTAAGATTGAAAAAGATGAGCCAATTTCAAATGAAATAAAAGGGAAACCAATTAAGGGCATAAAAAATATAATAGCAATTGCATCTGGAAAAGGTGGGGTAGGTAAATCTACGGTAACATCAAACATTGCTATATCGCTTTCAAAAATGGGTTTTAATGTTGGTATTTTAGACGCAGATATTTACGGTCCATCCATTCCGATAATGTTTGACATTACTGATGCAAGACCATTAAGTGTGACAATTGACGGTAAAAGTAAGATGAAGCCAGTTGAAAATTACGGGGTAAAAATTTTATCGATCGGTTTTTTTACTAAGCCTGACCAAGCCGTTATTTGGAGAGGGCCTATGGCATCTAAGGCCTTAAATCAAATGATTTTTGATGCTGACTGGGGCGATATTGATTTTTTATTAGTTGATCTTCCACCGGGAACTGGTGATATTCATCTGAGTATTTTACAAGCGCTTCCGGTTACTGGGAGTGTGATCGTTAGTACTCCTCAGAATATTGCTTTGGCCGATGCAAGAAAAGGGATAGCAATGTTTAAGCAAAAAAGTATAAATGTTCCTGTTCTAGGATTGGTTGAAAATATGGCCTACTTTACACCATTCGAATTACCAGACAATAAATACTATATTTTTGGAAAAAACGGAGCTAAAAATCTGTCTCATGATATGAAAGTTCAATTTTTGGGAGAAGTTCCTATTTTACAAAGTATCAGAGAAGCATCAGATTTTGGTCATCCAGCCTCATTACAAGAAGAATCAAAAATTTCACTAACTTTCAAGGATATTACAAAAAATTTAGTTTCTGAGCTGGTTAAAAGAAATAATGATTTACCACCCTCAGAAATACTAAAAATAACAACAATGGCAGGTTGCTCTGCCGTAAGCAAAAGAGATGAATAAAACATTAAAAAATAATATTGAAGTTGCTTTGGATGAAATTAGACCATTCTTAAAAAACGATGGTGGCGATATTTCTTTAGTTTCAGTCGATAAAAAAACTGTTAAGGTAAAATTTGAGGGAGCTTGTTCCACCTGTACTGTCAATCAAATGACTTTAAAGTCAGGTGTAGAGATGATTATAAAAAAACACGCACCTGAAATTGAAGATGTTATTAGCGTAGAATAGATTTCTCATGATCAAATCAGATATACTCATTATTGGTGCTGGCCCTGTCGGTCTCTTTGCAGTTTTCGAGGCAGGTTTGTTAAAAATGAAATGCCATTTAATCGACATTCTTCCAAAACCCGGAGGTCAATGTATCGAATTATATCCAAAAAAGCCTATTTATGATATACCTGCATATCCAGAAATTTTAGCAGGTGATTTAATTGAAAACTTACTCAAACAAAACAGGCAATTTAAGCCTGGTTTTACTCTCGGAGAAAAAGCTGAAAAATTATTAAAAAATGAGGATGGTAGTTTTACGGTTGTCACGGATAAAGGGACATCACATCAGGCTCCAATTGTTGTTGTTGCTGGGGGATTAGGTGGATTTCAACCTAGAAAGCCTTCCTTTGAAGGGATAGATAAATTTGAGGACAAAGGAGTCTTATATTTTATTCGTGAACCCCAAATTTTCAAAAATAAAAATGTAATAATTGCTGGAGGAGGTGATTCAGCATTAGATTGGACAATAGAATTATCAAAAATTGCAAAGAATATAACTCTAATACATAGAAGAAATGAATTTAGGGGAGCAAATGATTCAGTTGAAAAAGTCCAGTTATTAAAAGATCAAAGTAAAATTAATCTAATAACTCCAGCTGAAGTTATCTCGTTAAATGGAAATGATAAATTAAATTCGGTTGTTGTTAAAAAAGATAATGAAAATATAGAAATTAAGGCTGACTATTTTATTCCCTTATTTGGATTGACTCCAAAGTTAGGTTCAATTTCTGAATGGGGTTTAGAGATTGAAAAAAATTCAATTGTTGTAAATAATTCACTTGATTATCAAACAAATATTCCTGGTGTATTTGCCATTGGTGATATTAACACCTATCCGGGGAAATTGAACCTTATTTTATGTGGTTTTCATGAAGCGGCATTGATGTGTCAAGCGGCTTTTAAAATCATTAATCCTGAAAAAAAATTCATATTAAAATACACCACTGTTTCAGGGGTTGAAGGTTTTGACGGATCGATTAAGAAGGCTGAAGGATCAGTTGTAAAATCTATCAAATAGTTTATTTATAAAGCCAAGTAATTTACTGTCTTTAAAGCTATATCTCGCTATTCAGTTTTTATAATCTAACGAATAAGTTTCGTTTTTTTCGGATCTTTCCGTAGACCAATTTACACGGTTTTCTAAATTCTCATAAATAGCATCCCACAATAAAATTCTTTTATTTAACGCCTCAAGAGAAATGGTTTCAATTTCTTGCCATTTTTTTGAATCATCCTTTGCTAACTCTGTAACCATTTCTAAAGCCATTGGCCCGTGCTCATCTTCGTCAAGCTCAATATGTCTTTCAAAATAGTATATCAGTTTTGTGATATCTAAGTTTGATATATTTTTTTGAAATTCGTGAAGAATTTCATTAAACATATTAGGGATAAGATTCTCTCTTCCAAATGTAAATATTGCCGCTATTTTGTGGGGTTTGCCCTCTTTAATAACAGAAAATGTAAAGTTTAAGAACTCTTTAATATTTTTATGAATTTTAAGTTCATTAATTGATTCAAAAATATCATCAGAATTAATCAATTTATTAATATGATTTGTTGGTTTTTCAATGCAGGCACCTATATCAACCATCGCATCAATATATAATTCATAGTGGCTTTTTCTTTCTCCAGCTTGATTCAAATCAGTTTCTTCTGCAAGGACAATTTCATTTATTAGATAAGCTGTTTGGGAATTTTTATTTGGTCCCCAAGGTATTTTAGTACACGTTAAATTTATTTGCAACGCCTTGAGTAATGACATAAAGTCCCATACTGCATAAATGTGATTTTCAGTGAAAAGCTGTAGATCATCAATCTTACTTATCCTAGAGTAAAGCTTATGATTTAAAAGCTTATCTCTTAACGGTTTAATTTTATTTTCAATGTGATTAATATTCATTTTTATTTATTTAAATGCGTTAAGACCTGTAATATCAAGACCAGTAATAAGCAAATGAATATCGTGGGTTCCTTCATACGTAACTACACTTTCTAAATTCATCATATGCCTCATTATTGAATAATCGCCAGTGATACCCATTCCTCCTAAAATCTGTCTTGCTTCTCTAGCAATTTTCATAGCCATTTCAACATTATTTCTTTTAGCCATTGATATTTGAGCAGAAGTTGCTTTTTCTCCATTTTTTAATGTACCTAATCTCCATGCTAATAACTGGGCTTTGGTAATTTCTGTTATCATTTCAGCTAACTTTTTTTGTTGTAACTGAAATCCGCCAATTGGTTTCCCAAATTGAACCCTTTCTTTACTATATCTTAAAGCGGTATCATAACAATCCATTGCAGCTCCAATAGCTCCCCAAGCAATTCCATACCTTGCAGAGTCAAGACAACCTAATGGTGCTCCTAACCCAGATTTATTTGGTAAAAGATTTTCCTTAGGTACTTTGACATCATTAAAAATTAATTCCCCAGTTGAACTCGCCCTCAATGACCATTTATTATGCGTCTCTGGAGTAGTAAAACCTTCCATGTTTCTTTCAACGATGAGTCCATGTATTCTTCCCTCTTCATTTTTTGCCCAAACAATAGCAATATCAGCAAACGGAGCATTTGAAATCCATAGTTTTGCACCATTTAAAAGAAAGTGATCACCTTTGTCTTTGAAATTTGTTGTCATCCCACCAGGATTAGATCCATGATCAGGCTCAGTTAATCCAAAACAGCCCATTAGTTCACCAGTAGCTAATTTTGGTAAAAATTTCATTTTTTGTTCTTCACTTCCATATTTCCAAATAGGATACATGACTAGAGATGATTGAACAGATGCAGTAGATCTGATACCCGAATCACCTCTTTCAATTTCTTGCATTAATAGACCATAAGAAATATGATCAAGTCCAGGTCCTCCGTATTTTTCTGGAATATAAGGCCCAAAAGCACCAATATCAGCCAACTCATTAATAATATGTTCAGGAAATTTAGCTTTTTGAGCATAATCTTCTATAATCGGAGAAATAGATTTTTTCACCCACTCTCTTGCTGAGTCTCTAATTAGCTTATGTTCGTCTGTAAGTAGTTCATCAAGATTGTAATAATCAGGTGCTTCAAATAGATCAGGTTTCATAATTAAATTTTTTACAAATTTAAATAATGCCTGTTTAAGATTAAATTTTTTTTTACTTTATTTCTTATTTAAGAAATTTGAAATGAGAGAATGAAAATGATGTACCCCGCGCTCCATGGTAGGCGAGAATCTGCCTGTGTTATAAAAAGATGATTTAATACCCATTTGAACAGTTTCTACGATTTCTTCATCTTCCATTTCAACTTTATCTAAATCACTACTAGCTCCGTGATTCAATTTAGTTTTGTCAAAAACGTATGATCGGAATAATATTTTTGTCTTTGAATTTGATTCTGGACAAACCAGATTTATTGAAATTCCCCATGGATAAAAGTTTAACATTAGATTAGGAAAAATCCAATAGTAATAAGCTGCTATATTTTTCCCATAATCTTTGTGAGATTTAGGGATATTGAAGCATTCGACTTCGTTTTTACCGTATCCAATTTGAAGATTAAAAAACTTATCAACTTCGGTTTTATAACTATTATAATCTAAAACCTCGTTTAGGTCCTTATGAACAAATGGTACGTGAAATCCTTCTAAGTAATTATCACAGTACAAAGCCCAGTTTGCATTTATATTATAGTCTTTAGAAAGTGTCAAATCAGGCTTGAGATCATTCAAAGGTAAGAATCCTATCCTTTCTTCAATTTTGATTAAAATTTTTTCAATATCAAAATCTGGATTTAATCCTACAAATAACAATTTTTTCCAGTTAAAAGATGAAAACTTATATAGGTTATCACATTCTCTTGGAAAATTCTCGGTTTTTTGAAATTCAGGCATAAATTCAAATATCCCATTATTATCGAATCTTCGTCCATGGTAGGAGCAAGTAATTTTTTTTAATTTACATTTTTTTTTAACAAGAATATTTCCTCTGTGAGTACACACATTTGAAAGAAAGTTAATATTATTATTTTGATTTCGAGTTATTAGTAAAGGTTCGTCTAAAAATTTAGGATATAGATTAATTGGGTATGCAGAGTTAATGTTTTCAATCAATGATTCATCTCCAATCCAATGCCAACATTTCAAAAATATTTTTTCCTTAATCAGTTCAAAAATTTCTTGATCCTTATAAAATCTTGCAGGAAGTGTCTCTGCTTTGCAAATATCATTGTTAACGTAAATTTTATTTTTCATAATCTAAGAATACAACTGAATTAAACCATTAGGCAGATTCATTCTGATTAATTTTTTCTTTCTATCAATTTTGATAATCAGTTCATCATTTATAGGAATTAATATTTCTTTTTTATCATATTCTAAAACAAATAAATGCTGTGGAGATTTATCATTTACATATTTAATAAATCCAACATCTCCAATTTTTTCATCTGTGATTTTAAAACCTTCTACTTCGTGATAATAAAATTTATTACCTTTTAAAACAGGGAGTGTGCTAATAGGTAAATAAATTTGTTTGTTAATCAGTTTTTTTGCTTCATCTTCACTGTTAACATCTTCAATCCTAACCCGTATACTACTGTTTTTATAGGGATGTATTTCGGTTAAGAAATAGGGTATGTAGCGATCATTTAATTTTATGAAAACTTTATCTAATTGATAGTAATCAGTTGGCTTGTCTGTATCTAAAAATATAATTAGTTCACCTTTGAAGCTATACTTTCGAGTTATTTTCCCGAGGAAATAAAATTTGTCTTCACCCATCTGATCAAGCAATTAACTTGTTAGATATAAATGTAAGAAATAAAGATTATAAATATTTACTGATCTTTTGAATCTTCTTCCGCTGGAGCTTCTTCCGCTGGAGCTTCTTCTGCTGGAGCCTCTTCTGCTGGAGCTTCTTCTGCTGGAGCTTCTTCTGCTGGAGCCTCTTCTGCTGGAGCTTCTTCTGCTGGAGCTGCTAATGCTTCTTCTTGAGCTTTGATCCTAGCTTCATTTGCAATTTTTTCATTTTCAAGAGCTTTAGCTTTTTGATTATCTTCTAATTTTTGTAGATCACTTTTTTTCTTGTCAATACTTTTTGACTTTTCATCCATCCAATCGTTAAATCTCTTCTCCGCTTCTTCTTCGTCAAAAGCACCCTTTGCTACACCACCCATCAAATGGTATTTTAGCATAATCCCTTTGTAAGAAAGGATATTACGTGCAGTTTTTGTTGGCTGCGCACCATTTTGTAGCCATTTAACGGAACTATCCACATCAACTTCAATAGTAGCTGGATTTGTGTTGGGGTTGTATATACCTAGCTTTTCTAAATATTTACCATCTCTTTTAGAACGAGAATCTGCTGCGACGATCCAGTAATAAGGTTTTCCCTTTTTACCGTGTCTTTGTAATCTTATTTTTACTGACATATTATTAAATTTTAAGGTACTCGACCGAGTTTATTAATTAGCTGGCAAATATAGTATAAAATTCTTTTACCAAACTAATTCTTTAAATTTTTTGTATTACATTTACTTTAATCGATTATCAAATGAAAAAACTTCTATTTCTATCACTAATACTTATTCTTTTTAATTGCGAAAATGAGATAAGCAATAACACACCTGCTTTTGAAGCGAGAATAAATGATAATTTTGATTGGGTTGCTGATTCTTACTCTGCAACTTTCCAAAATAATCAGCTTTCGCTTACAGGTAATAGTCCATTTGGAACAATTGCTCTGCAGATCGATTCTCTGGAAGTCGGATCGTATAATCTGTACAGTTGGACCGATGATTTTGCAGTTTTTCAAGATACCTTACAGTATTCTACTCGTAATGATGGAATTACTAGTATTGCTTTTTTAAGCGATGGACATGTTGATATTAATGAAATTGACAGTGTTAATAACACAGTCAGTGGGCATTTTCATTTTGATGCTTATAACGGGACAGGTGAGTACACAATAAATATTTCTGAGGGAGTTTTTTATAAAATTCCTATAAATTCGGGAAGCCAGGACTAATTTTTTAAATAAATAATGTATTTAATATTTGATACCGAAACCACCGGTTTACCTAAAAATTGGAGAGCGCCAATCTCAGACACTGATAATTGGCCAAGGTGTGTTCAAATCGCATGGCAGCTACACGATGATTTAGGAAATATAATAGAAAATAACAGCTATCTGATCAAGCCAGAGGGATATGATATCCCTTATGAATCAGAAAAAATTCACGGGATTTCAACTCGGTTGGCTGAACTTCAAGGAGAAACATTAGAAGTTGTTTTGGGTGAGTTTAATAAATCTATTTCTAAATCAAAATTTATAGTAGGTCACAATGTAAATTTTGATTTAAACATAATTGGATGCGAGTTTTTCAGAAAAAATATTTCATCAAATATTGAGCTCACAGACATACTGGACACATGTTCCGAAGCTACAGCGTCATTGTGTAGACTACCGGGGGGAAGAGGAGGTAAGTTTAAACTTCCAACTTTGACGGAGTTACATGAATTTTTATTTTTATCTCCTTTTAAAGAAGCTCATAACGCAACCGCTGATGTTGAGGCGACAGCAAGATGTTTTTTAGAGTTAATAAGAATAAAAAACTTTAAGAAAGAGCAGTTACACTCAACTGATGATTATTTTATCAAATTTTCTGAACACAATAAAAATACAATCCAAAATATTGGGTTAAAACATCAAAATTTAAAGAAGAAATCTGAAAATTTAAAAAAAGAGTTTCTTGAGTCAGAAGTTCTAAAAGAAAAATACACAACCGATGAATCTGACGTTGATCTTTCTGAGTGTGACTTCACCCATTTACATAATCATAGTCAGTTTTCTATGTTACAATCCACTATTAAAATAAAAGAATTAGTGGAGCTAACCAGTGAGATGAACATGAAAGCAGTAGCTATCACCGATTTGGGAAATATGATGGGTGCTTTTCGTTTTGTAGACGCTGTGACGAAAAAGAACAAAGAGATTATAGAGTATAATAAAGGGAATGAAGAAAAAAAAGCTATTATTAAACCTATAGTTGGCTGTGTGTTGAATGTCTGCGACGATCATTTAAATAAGAACTACAGAGACAATGGTTATCAAATAGTATTTCTGGCTAAAAATAAAAACGGATATAATAACCTTTCCAATCTTTCTTCTTTGGCATACACAAAGGGCTTTTATTACGTACCAAGGGTTGATAAAAAGTTGATTTTAGACCACAAAGAAGATCTAATAGTACTCTCGGGTAATTTATATGGTGAAATTTCAAATAAAATATTAACAACTGGTAAAAAAGAAGCTGAAGATGCATTGTTGTGGTGGAAAAATAATTTTAAAGATGATTTTTACATTGAGTTAAACAGGCATAATCAAGAAGACGAAAATACAGTTAATAAAGTTTTAATCGATTTTTCTACAAAGCACAGCGTTAAGTTAGTGGCTACTAATAATACATTTTACTTGGATAACAATAGTGCAGATGCTCATGACATATTATTATGTGTTAAGGACGGAGAAAAACTATCAACTCCTAAAGGAAGAGGAAGAGGTTTTAGATACGGTCTCCCCAATAATGAATACTATTTTAAATCATCTGAACAAATGAAGGAAATTTTTTCTGATATTCCTTCGGCCATAATAAATACCAATGAAATTGTTTCAAAAATAGAACCCTATAATCTAAGTAATGAGGTTTTACTTCCAAAATTTGAAATTCCCGATGAATTTTTAGATGCTGAGGATAATATTGACAAAGGAAAAAGGGGAGAAAATAAATATTTAAGACACTTGACTTTTTTAGGTGCCAAAAAGAGATATGGGGAATTAGACAAAATTTTAAAGGAAAGAATTGAGTTTGAATTAGAAACAATAAAAAATACGGGTTACCCTGGATATTTTTTAATCGTTGAAGATTTCATCAGAGAAGCTAGAAAAATGAATGTTTCTGTTGGTCCAGGGCGTGGTTCGGCAGCTGGTTCTGTTGTAGCATATTGTTTATGGATTACCAATATTGATCCAATAAAATATGATCTACTTTTTGAAAGGTTTTTGAATCCTGAAAGAATTAGTATGCCTGATATTGATATTGATTTTGACGATGTAGGAAGAAACAAAGTCATCAATTATGTAATCGATAAATATGGCGAAAATCAGGTTGCACAAATCATAACTTATGGAACTATGGCAGCCAAATCTTCTATCAGGGATACAGCTAGAGTTTTGGATTTACCTTTAGGAGATGCCGATAGAATCGCTAAGCTGATTCCAAATATGACAAAGCTTAGCTCAATTTTTGAAACTGACCACAAAGAATTAAGGAAGAAATTTAGAGCTGATGATTTGGATAAAATAAATCAATTATTGAGTATATCACAATCTGATAATTTAGAATCTGAAACAATTAAACAGGCTAGATTATTAGAAGGTTCTTTAAGAAACACGGGTATTCACGCCTGTGGTGTGATAATTACCCCTGATGATATCAAAAACTTTGTCCCTATAGCAACTGCAAAGGATTCTGATTTATATGTAACTCAGTTTGATAATGCCGTTGTTGAGCAGGCAGGTTTATTGAAAATGGATTTTCTGGGTTTAAAAACACTTACTTTAATCAAGGACACTGTGAAAATTGTTAAAGCCAAATATAATGTTGATTTAGACCCTGATAATTTTCCAATTGATGATGAGAAAACATTCGATTTATTTAAAAAGGGTGAGACCGTGGGTATTTTTCAATATGAATCTCCAGGAATGCAGAAACATCTTAAGGATTTAAAACCAACAGTTTTTGATGATTTAATTGCAATGAATGCTCTTTATCGACCAGGCCCCATGGAGTATATTCCGAGTTTTATAAAACGAAAACATGGTGAGGAAAAAATAGTATATGACCTGCCTGAAATGGAAGAATTTCTTAAGGATACTTATGGGATAACAGTTTATCAAGAGCAAGTAATGTTGCTTTCACAAAAAATTGGTGATTTCTCAAAAGGTGAAGCAGATATTTTGAGAAAAGCTATGGGGAAAAAACAAAAAGATGTTTTGGATAAAATGAAACCAAAGTTTTTAAAAAATTCAGAAAAAAAGGGTTTTAAAATTGAAAAAGTAGAAAAAATATGGAAAGACTGGGAAGCTTTTGCTAGTTATGCTTTTAATAAATCTCATTCAACTTGTTATGCTTGGATAGCTTATCAGACCGCTTATTTGAAGGCAAATTATCCTGCTGAGTATATGGCCTCGGTTCTTTCAAATAACATGAAGGATATAAAAAATATTACATTTTTTATGGGAGAATGTAAAAGAATGAAGCTAGAGGTTCTTGGGCCAGACTTAAATGAATCCTATTATAAATTCTCTGTTAATAAAAACAATGCCATAAGATTTGGAATGGGCGCTATTAAAGGTGTAGGTGCATCAGCTGTTAAGGCTATTGTTGATGAAAGAAAGTCAAATGGAAATTATAAGTCAATTTTTGACCTATCTCAAAGGGTTGATTTAAGGGCAGCAAATAAAAAGGCATTTGACGGACTAACATCATCAGGTGCATTTGATTCTTTTGAAATAAATAGGGCACAATATTTTCACGACAACGGAGATGGAATAACATTCATTGAAAAAATATTAAGGCACGGAAATAAATTTCAAGAAAATAAAAATTCATCTCAGGTGAGTTTATTTGCGGGAACAAATGATTTACAGGTTTCAAATCCTGTAATTCCAGATGTTGATCCTTGGCCAACAATAGAAAAACTAGCAAAAGAAAAAGAGGTAGTCGGAATATATATTTCTGGTCATCCTTTGGATGATTTTAGAATTGAAATGGAATCTTTTTGTAACGGAGATGTAAGTGTTTTCAAATCCCCCAAAGAGTTTGTTAACAAAGAGATAACCGTAGCTGGTGTAATAACAGATGTCGAACACAGGGTGAGTAGACAGGGCAAAGGATGGGCATTTTTTGTTCTTGAAGACTATGTGGACTCCTATAACTTTAGAATTTTTGGAGAAGAATACCTAAAATTTAAACACTTCTTAACCCTTAATAACTTCTTATACATAAAAACCAAAATCGTTGACGGTTGGTTAAATAAAGAAACAGGTTTGAGGGGAGAGCCAAGAATTCAGTATAATAATTTTAAGTTATTACAAGATGTTGTTAAAACGTTTGCAAAAAAAATATCCATTCAGCTTAAATTAGAAGATGTTAAAGATGAAAAGATTGAATCAATAAGATCTTTACTAGGGCAACATGATGGCACGCATAATCTTAGTTTTGTAGTTTATGACGATGAAGAAAAAATTATGATTGAAATGAACAGTGATAAGCAAAAAGTAAATATTTCACCTACTTTACTAAATCAGCTTCAACATAATAATATTTTTTATAAGCTTAATTAGATTATTTAGTTATTTTTGATAAAATTTTTAATAATTATGGCACTAGAAATTACGGACAGCAACTTTGAAGAAACAGTATTAAAAAGCGAAAAACCTGTATTGGTTGATTTTTGGGCAGCTTGGTGTGGCCCGTGTAGAATGGTAGGACCTATCATCGATGAAATCAGTGCAGAGTATGATGGAAAGGCTGTAGTTGGAAAGGTAGATATTGATTCTCATCAGCAATATGCAGCACAATTTGGTGTTAGAAATATTCCTACTGTTCTTATTTTTAAAAATGGTGAATTAGTCGACAGAAAGGTTGGGGTTTCTTCAAAAGTTGATTATACCAACGCTATAGATTCACTTATTTAAAATAATTTTTTACTTTGTCATACGTTTAGTAAGTATGAAGAGGATTTTAACACTATTTTTTTTATTTGTTTTTTCAATTTCCATTGGACAAAATATCAATATAGTATCATTTGATTCATCTGTAGAATACAACCCAGGGTCCGGCGTATCAGTTCATTTTAATCCTACCGGTGTTTTTATTTTTGAAAATATTTCTGACCTGCAAGACCCTAGTAATAATAGTTTTATCTTGGAACTTTCAGGGCCGGGTGGAGACTTTTCAAATCCAATTGTACTGAGTACTGCAAATGATTTTTATACTTCTTTATTAAACGGGACTCTACCTGCTGATTTGGCTTCAGGAGAATATAAATTGAGAATTAGGTCTACTCAACCAGCACTAATACAGGAAACAGATTTTTTTACTATAAATAATTCAACTACTAATTCTGCACCTTTACTTTCGTCAAATATTGAATCAAATTCAAGCTATACGCAATGTTTGAATGATAATGTAAATGTCATTAATCCTTTCTTTGGATCGTTTAATCAAAATTACAATTCACTCTCGGGTGATATGCCAAGTAGTAACAAGTTTTTCACTGTAACTCCAACAAGTGAGCTCAACACAATTGAGGTCAATATAATTGATCTTTCCGACGGAAGTTCTGTTTCTTTGAATCCGATTTCTGGAAATGTTTATCAAATTCCTGAAAATCTTACGGTTGGAACTTATAATATTGAGGTTCAAGAAACTTCACCGGAAGGATACTCAACCTTCTTTAGTTCAGCATTTATTTTTCATACTAGTGCCACTATTTTTGGAAATGCATCCTCAGAAACCGTGTGTGTTGGGGCTGAAGTGACATTTAATATTGATGTAGGTGATTTAGGAATTGGAAGTAACTCTATGGGCTCTTATTATGTGATTAGTTTCGGAGACGGAACTGAAGATTTAATCTTTACACAAGCGGAATTATTAGAACTTTATACTGACCCTATCAATCCTATTACACATATTTTTGAACAGGCATCTTGTACAGAGGATGGAAGTACAAGTTTTGAGGTTTCATTTAAGTTATTTAATAAAGGGATTAATGCTCAATGTGATAATTATTCTCAGAATGGTTTGGGTGCATCGAAAGAAATAGCAACTGCAGAAGCTCCTCAATCACAGTTTGATCTTGCCCTTGAGCAGTGTGTTAATGAGGATATAGAGGTTTTTAAC
>CABWYN010000012.1 GCA_902509675.1 uncultured Bacteroidota bacterium
CTGTTTTTGCATCTGTGTTTTTGTATGCAAACAGTAAATCAAAACTATTTGACAATGGATATGAAAATTGTGCCTGAAAACTCTTTGCATAACTTCTTCCTGATAAATTATAAAATAAAATATTTGAAGGACTCTCCCAGTCAATAATAACCCTGTTCTCAAAATCTGTGATATAATAGTCAATTACAAACTGAGAATCTCTATCAAAGAGCTTAAAACTTTGTATTAACGAGACGCCATAATTCCATGCAACCTCTGGATTCATGTCAAAATAATCATATGAACTAAATTCACTCGAAGAATTTAAACTAGTAAAATTAATTAGTCTTGAGCTAAAGAATAATTTTTGATTTTCAGAAAAGAGATTGGCAATCCTATGGGCCTTTCCAGCAGAAATTTTTATCGTTGTTTTTGGTAGTGCCTGATATCTCACATGTAATCTAGGCGAGATGAAATTACCTATAATGTTGTGATCATCATACCTAATCCCTGCAGATAAATTTAACTTATCTAGATCATCATAATTATATTCAAAATATGCACCTATAGACTTTTCTGATCTATCCAAGTCAAGAAATGATGTGTTTAAATTATTAACAGATTCGTCATAAATATCGTGCGTAAATGAAATTCCAGTTTTAATTTTACTTCTAGTGTCCCCAATTATAGAATTATATATAAGATTAGAAAAAAAACTAGTATGTCTTGTATCGTGAAAATTATTTCCAAAATCAGCCCCCTGATCAACATTGCTATATGACAATTGCAGCCCTAAAGATCTGTAGGTAATTTCTGGATTAACATATCCAAATTTTAAAGTACTCCTAATTATATTGGAATCTGCAGAACCACCCCAAGAATCGTTAACAGAAGGTCCTGGCATAATAGCGGGATCAAAATAATCAATTTCTCCATAGACCCTTTCATCACCAACATAATTAATATCAAAAAAGCCAATTAAACCCTTAATCGCATTAGTATACTGAAATCTATTTAAAATATTGATTTGTTGACCCGTTGGAGAATCACCAAAATTATCATTATTATGATCGTTTCTATTATCTTTTTTATCCGCATGTAAATATAAACCATAATCAATTTTTTCAGTCAATTTTGTAGAATAATGAGTATTTAATTCAAATCTTTCCATGGAATTATAATATGAATTAACGAAGAACTTATTATCGGTCAGTGGCTTGCGCAATTCGGCGTTTATCTGGCCAGAAATACTCTCATATCCGTTAACAACACTTCCCGACCCCTTGGCAATCTGAATACTCTCGATCCATGTACCCGGAATAAATGTCAACCCGTAAGCGTTTAAAGCTCCTCTAATTGAAGGAATATTTTCAATAGATATTAAGATATTAGGGCTAGCTAAACCCAACATATTAATTTGCTTCCTTCCAGAAATTGCGTCAGAAAAATTTACATCGATTGAAGGGGTTGTTTCAAAACTTTCTGCAAGATTACAGCATGCAGCTTTTAAGAGTTCTTCAGAGCTAATTTTCAATAAATTTGTAGAACTCAGTAGAGATACTGATGAAGTTTTTTCTTTGAAACTTATATTTATCTCATCCAAATTCGAATTTATATTTAATATGATTTTAGAATATTCATTATTAATTTTAAGCGTATCGTTCATGTAGCCCACATAACTGACTATATATTCTTTTGCATTTCCAATATTTTCAATCAGAAAATCACCGGTTAAATCTGAAATATCTCCTTTTGATTTATCGAGCAAGAAAACGTTAGCTCCAACCAAAGGCACCTCCTTGTCGTTAACAATTTCTAAAACTTTTCCTGCTACAGATTGAGAAAAAAAAGAAGTAGAATAAAAAACAAAAAACAGAAGAATTAACCGCTTCATTAATCATTAAATTGATATCGTAAAAATAAAAAATATAGAAACACAAAAATCGAATTAGAGCTAAATTTTAACTTATTAAGACGTGGTGTTAACAAAATTGCATTCTTTAGTGTTTAATTGAGATCTTTCAAATATCAATTTATTTATTTTTGATTTCATGAATGAAATTAAAATAGAATCCGCTTTAATATCTGTTTTTTCTAAAGATGGGCTTGAACCAATCGTCAACGAGCTTGTAAAAAATAATGTCAAATTATACTCAACTGGTGGTACATACAATTTTATCGCAAATCTTGGATATGAGGTTACAGAGGTTGAAAATATAACCGACTACCCTTCTATATTTGGCGGAAGAGTTAAAACACTTCATCCTAAAATATTCGGAGGTATTCTTTATAGAAGGGATAATGATAATGACTTAAAAGAAAAAAAAGATTTTAATATTCCTTCAATTGATTTAGTGATTGTTGATCTGTACCCTTTTGAAGAGACATTAAAAAATGGTGGAAGCGAATCTGAAATCATCGAAAAAATTGATATTGGTGGAATCGCATTAATTCGCGCAGCAGCCAAAAACTACAATAGTGTTGTATGCGTCTCCTCTGTCAATGATTATAAAAATTTTTTAGAAATGTATGTTAAAAAAGAAGGGGTTTTAAATCAAACTGACAGGAAAATATTTGCCTCTAATTCGTTCAAAACATCCTCAATTTATGATAGTGCAATTTTTGGCTATTTCAACGAAACCAAAGAGCTTAGCCTTAGATATGGGGAAAACCCACATCAAGAAGGTGTGTTTTCCGGAAAAATAGATGATGTTTTTATAAAGCTACATGGTAAAGATCTGAGTTATAATAATTTACTTGATATTGATGCTGCCATGGATCTAATGCAAGAATTTATAAACGATCAACCCACATTTGCAATTTTAAAACATAATAATGCATGTGGTATTTCAATAAGAGATAATATTAAAGATGCATATGATGCAGCATTAGCCGCTGATCCGGTTTCTGCATTCGGTGGAATACTGATATCAAATTCTGTGATTGATTCAGAAACTGCTGAAACAATCAATTCTTTATTTTGTGAAGTTGTTATTTCACCTGATTTTGACAACAGGGCTCTAGAAATATTAAAAAGTAAGAAAAATAGAATTCTTTTAAAATTGAATTCTTTTCCCAAAAAAGATAAATTAATAAGATCGTGTTTAAATGGTAAATTGATTCAAACAAGTGATAATATTACTGACAGTTTAGACCTTTTAAATTACCCCACTAATATGAAGCCTGATGCTGATCAAATTAAAGACCTTTTATTTGCTTCTAAAATCTCAAAAAATACAAAATCTAACACTATCGTTCTTGTGAAAAACAAACAACTACTTGCCTCGGGGACAGGTCAAACAAGTCGTATTGATGCGTTAAATCAGGCAATAGAAAAAGCTGAAAAATTTGGATTTGAATTAAATGGTGCATGTATGGCTAGTGATGCTTTTTTTCCCTTTCCAGACTGTGTAGAAATAGCACATAAAAAAGGGATTAATTCGATTATTCAACCAGGGGGTTCGATTAAAGATAATCTGAGTATAGATTACTGTAATAACAATAAAATTGCAATGGTTTTTACAGGTGTTAGACATTTTAAACATTGATATCTATTTAATGTTTTATTATTTAATTTTTATTCTTAGATTTACAGTACAGGCCTGAGTATTATAAACTTTATTTTTTTTCTTTAACCTATGGGGTTTTTTGATTTTTTAACCGAAGAGATTGCAATTGATTTAGGTACTGCCAATACCCTGATTATTCATAATGATAAAGTTGTTGTTGACAGCCCATCAATTGTTGCAAAAGATAGAATCTCTGGAAAAATTATTGCAGTTGGTAATGAAGCAAATTTAATGCAAGGTAAAACTCACGAAAGCATTAAGACAATTAGACCTTTAAAAGACGGAGTGATTGCTGATTTTGACGCTTCAGAGCAAATGATAAACTTATTTATAAAAAGTATTCCTACTTTAAAAAATAAAATATTTTCTCCCTCACTAATAATGGTTATTTGTATACCCTCAGGAATTACAGAAGTTGAAATGAGAGCTGTAAAGGAATCTGCCGAAAGAGTAAATGGAAAAGAGGTTTATCTGATCCATGAACCCATGGCCGCAGCAATCGGTATTGGTGTTGATATTATGCAGCCTAAGGGAAATATGATTATCGACATAGGTGGTGGAACCACGGAAATTGCAGTAATTGCATTAGGCGGAATTGTTTGTGATCAATCATTAAAGGTTGCAGGTGATGTTTTCACCAATGATATCATTTATTATATGAGAACTCAACATAATCTATATGTTGGTGATAGAACTGCAGAAAAAATAAAAATACAAATTGGTGCTGCAACGGAGGATTTAGACGATCCACCTGAAGACATGAGTGTCCAAGGCCGTGATTTGTTAACTGGGAAGCCAAAACAAATAGAAATATCTTACAGAGAAATCGTTAAAGCGTTAGAAAAATCAATTTTAAGGGTTGAAGATTCAGTTATGGAAACCTTATCTAAAACGCCACCCGAGCTCGCGGCAGATATTTACAATACGGGAATGTATTTAGCAGGTGGAGGATCAATGCTTAGAGGTTTAGACAAACGACTTTCAAAAAAAACTGATCTGCCTGTTTACATTGCAGAAGATCCGCTAAGAGCTGTTGTACGTGGAACAGGTATTGTTCTAAAAAATATACCAAAATACAAAAGTGTCTTGATAAAATAGTTAGAAAAGTATGCAACGAATTATTTATTTCTTAATTAGAAATAAGAATTTTATTTTATTTCTAATGTTGCTGTCAATTTCAATTTCACTTAACATAAGCTATAACGAATACAACAAAAGTAAATTTATAAATTCTAGCAATTTTATATTTTCTTCCCTATACAACACAAAATATACAGTTTCTAAATACCTGAATCTTGAATATCAAAACAAGTTGCTTTTAGAAGAAAATAAAAACCTTAAACAAATTTTATTTAACTCAAAGACAAACTTTAGGATTAATGAAAAAATTGATTCTATGGACTTTGAAATAATTACCGGTTCTGTAATAAAAAATAGCTATTCTAAGTCAAATAATTTTATCACCATTGATCGTGGCTCAAGCGACGGAATTGGAATTGATAACGGAGTTATATCATCTAACGGAGTTGTAGGTATTATAGATAAAACCACAACAAATTTTTCGAGATTTATTTCTGTTTTAAACACAAAATTTTTACTAAATGCAAAATTTAAAAATTCAAATTATTTTGGTGTTCTATCATGGAATGGGAAAAGTATTAATCAAGTTCAGTTAAAAGATGTACCTAAACAAGCAAAAGTTAAGATTGGAGATACAATTGTTACAGGCGGCAACTCACTAATATTTCCAAAAGGAATTTTAATCGGATATATAAAATCTTTCAAACTTGATAATTCTGAAAATTACTTAGAATTAGAAGTTAGCTTATCTACTGATATGACTAATATTGAAAATATATATATAATTGGTAATAATAATGTCACAGAAATTAATTTATTAAATGAATAATATAATTTATAATCTTGTGTTAGGTATGTCGCTTATTTTCATTCAAGCACTATTTCTCAATAACATTAATTTCTTAGAGTTTTTAAACCCATTTATTTATATATATATCATAATATATTTTCCGATTAAAAACAACAGGCCTGTTTTTATATTGACTTCATTTATTTACGGATTACTAATGGATCTATTTTCAGATACACATGGAATTCATTCGGCGTCTACACTTTGCATCGCATATTTCAGACCTTACTTGCTAAAGCTTTTTTTTGGAATGGCATATGAACACCAAGTTGTAAAATTTAATTCACTAGAGCTTAAACAAAATATATTTTATCTTTTTTCGATGGTTATTATCCATCATATAATTTTATTTAGCCTAGAAGTATTTGACCTTTCAAAAATCAATCTAATATTTCAAAATGTAATCAGTAACAGCATTTTTACCTTTTTATCTGTTTTTATATTATATGAATTTTTAATGAGAAAATCCTGATGAGAAAAAGTTTATTCTTTATACTGGTTCTTTCAACATCTGTTATTTTTATTTTAAGGCTTTTTTATCTTCAGGTTTACGCAACAGAACCATATTCTATTTATGAAGACAACGCAATTAGAAAAGTTTACACATACCCTAAAAGAGGGTATATATACGACAGGAATGGTAAATTGCTAGTCTCTAATCAACCCTCCTATGATGTTATGATTATCCCTGGCGAGGTCAAAGCACTTGATACTACCGAGTTTTGTGGATTATTAAAAATATCCAAAGAATATTTCTTAAATAAAGTTGAAAGAACTAGTAATTATTCTAGAAGAATTCCATCTGTTTTTTTAGCTCACCTATCAAAAAAAGATTACGGATTTCTAGCAGAAAAAATAAGGAAATATGAAGGTTTCTATATACAAAAGCGAAATTTGAGAGAATACAATACTAACATTGGAGCTAATGTACTAGGTTATGTAGCTGAAGCAAACAGATCTAATATTGAAAAAGACCCTTATTATTCAACGGGAGATATTATTGGCAAACAAGGAGTTGAGCTTTCTTATGAAAAATATTTAAGAGGTGAAAAAGGAATAAAGTTTATTCAAAAAGACAGATTTAATCGAGATATTGGCAGTTTTAACAATGGAGAGAGTGATATAAATTCCATAGCTGGAAATGACTTGACCATAACAATCGATTCGGATTTACAAGCGTATGGAGAACTACTAATGAAAAATAAAAAGGGTGCAATTGTCGCAATTGAGCCATCAACAGGTGAACTACTTTCTCTTGTTTCTGCACCTTCTTATAATCCAAATTTGCTGGTAGGAAGAGAAAGATCAAAAAATTATTATGAACTTTACAAAGATAGTATTTACAAACCTCTAATTGATAAAGGGTTATTATCAACTTTTCCCGCTGGATCCCCTTTTAAAATTATCGTGGGGTTAATTGCTCTACAGGAAAATGCAGTTTCTGACAAAACCACCATTTACTGTGATGGGGCTTATATATATGGAAGAAATAAAAAATCAATGAAGTGTCATTGCGGCGGCGGATATAGAAATATATACAATGGAATTTCTCAATCCTGTAATTCGTATTTCGCTGAAGTTTACAGAAAGACGATTAATATGGATAATGATGTGTCAAGAAATTTTGACAAGTGGAGTGTAAATGTTAAAAGTTTTGGTTTAGGTAATTTTTTGAATAATGACTTACCCGTGGGGAAAAAAGGAATTATTCCTGATTCGGAATTTTATAACAAATGGTATCCAGATTTCAGGTGGGGGCCTACTACTAATTTATCTAATGCAATTGGTCAAGGTGAAATATTAGTTACTCCAATTCAGCTGGCTAATATGATGGCCTCTGTTGCAAATAAGGGATATTATTATACGCCACATATAATAAAAAATATTGAAGGAGATTCTATTGACAGAAGATTTAGGGGAAAAAATATAATAAAAATTGACAAACAACATTTTGAGAAAATTGAAATTGGTCTAAAAGAAGTTTATGCCAGTGGAACCGGAAAATTATTAAATGTTCCTGGTATAGAAATTTGTGGAAAATCAGGAACTGCAGAAAATTTTACAAGATTAAACGGTAAAAAAACCCAGCTAACTGATCATTCCATATTTGTTGCTTATGCACCAAAAGAGGAGCCAAAAATAGCGATTGCTGTATTGGTAGAAAATGGCTATTATGGATCAACTTGGGCGGGAAGGATAACAAGTTTAATGATCGAAAAATATTTAAAAGGAGGCATCACTCTTAAAAAAATAGAGAAACTTGTTATTAATAAAAGTCTTGAAAACGAGTATTTAAAACCATTTTCTGGAAAACCATTTTCTATTAATAAACTATGATCGGTCAAAGAAAAAATAAATTAAAGCTAGATTGGATTGTAATTTCACTGTATTTTATACTCGTTGGTTTTGGGGTTGGAAATATCCTTTCGTCAAGTATATCTGGGGAGGAAATTTATCTTTTTGACCTTACAAAATTATACGGAAAGCAGTTTATTTATGTATTTATTTCATTATTCATTGGATTTATTGCAATGTCAATTGATGTTAAATTTTATGAAAGATTTTCCAGTCTCTTTTACCTAATATCTATTCTGTTATTAATCTGCTTATTTTTCTTTGGTAAAAGAGTAAATGGAGCATTATCATGGTTTCCAATCGGAAGCTTTAATCTTCAACCCAGTGAATTTGTCAAAATAACTGTTGCCTTAGCAGTTTCTAAATACATCAGCGATTATCAAACAGATTTAAGAAGAATAACGGATCAGGCAAAACTTTTTCTTATTATATTGATTCCCATACTAATAATTATTTTACAGAACGATACAGGAAGCTCAATTGTGTTTTTCTCTTTATTTCTAGTATTATACAGAGAAGGCATCTCTCAGAATTATATCAAATCAATATTTGCAATAATTATTCTATCAATAATTACTTTAAAATTTTCATTCTTAACCTCGTCAATTTTTGCAATTATTTCCACTATTATCTATTATTTTTTCAAAGGAAAAACCAAAAATAAAATCATCAAGATAATTGGGGTTTCTGTACTTTGCTTAGCTACCTGCTACACTACTAATTATTCCTACAATAATATTTTAAAAAATCATCAAAAAAATTATATAAAAGTTTGGTTAAATCTTGAAAAAGATCCATTAAAAATCAAAAAGATGGAAAAAACTATATTATATAACATTAACGAGTCGAAAAAAGCGATAAGTTCGGGTGGATTGACCGGGAAAGGGTATTTAAAGGGAACCAGAACAATGGGGAATTTTGTTCCTGCTCAACATAGCGATTACATTTTTAGTACCGTTGGTGAAGAATGGGGTTTTCTGGGAAGCGTATTTATCATTTTACTTTACACCTTACTAATATTAAGAATATTATATCTGTCAGAACATCAAAAAAATAAATTTAGTAGAGTATATGGTTATTCGACAGCCTCAATATTATTCATACATTTTCTCATTAACATAGGCATGGTTTTAGGGCTTACCCCAACAATTGGAATTCCTCTTCCATTTCTTAGTTATGGAGGATCAAGTTTAATAGCCTTTACAATACTATTGTTTGTGTTTTTAAGACTAGACGCAAATAAAATTAACGAATGGTAATTTTATTTTTTTAGATCTAATTTTTCAGCAAAATAATCGCAAAAATCTAACATAGTTTGAGACATTTTCTCATCTTGCGTTGCTCGATTAAACGTAGTGGCCATACTTGACAAAATCTGATGAAAGAATATTTTCATTTCATCAAGTGGCATATCTTTTGTCCAAAGGTCGACCCTAAGACTTTCCTTTTTTTTGGAATCCCATACAGACAAAAATGCCGCTTTAGTTTCCTCATTTAAAATCCCCCCATCACTAGCTGACCATAATATTTTTTCGGGAATTTTATTTTCGTCTAATTCTACAGTGATTTCAATTTTAGATTCGTGTTTTTTCATTATTTCTTAGGCTTATATTTTGATCTCATATATATTTCAATTGGCTTTGTTTCTGTCATTTTTTTAAATGAAATATCGTTATTTTTCATAAAAGATTTCACAATATTCCATCCGATGAA
Source organism: uncultured Bacteroidota bacterium (assembly GCA_902509675.1). GTDB lineage: Bacteria > Bacteroidota > Bacteroidia > Flavobacteriales > Flavobacteriaceae > MED-G13. The sequence goes on from CABWYN010000012.1 coordinate 9,547, forward strand.
TTTACCAATCATTTCTGATGTGTCCTTGTCATTCTCTAAATAAAATCTAGAAAAAGGAGCGTTATTTATAAATCTGCTATTCAATTTATTATCTGGGTTAAATAGGATGTTGTTTTCAACGAAATAAGTCCAAACAAAATATTCATTTTCAATCGCCCATTTTAATTTTTTTTCACTGTATCCAATTTTGATTTTATCAGGAATATCATCCAAACAAATATCCTTATAATATAAAATCTTTCCGTTATTAATCATTTTATCAAGAAATGTATAGTCATCTAAACGCGGGATTAATTTACCAGCATACTCACTAGCTATATCAGAAATAATATTTTGCGGATTTAAATCTTCCTTTATATATTCTGGAATTCCTTCATAAAATCTATGATTTGCCCCAAGATAATTATCTAACCCAATTAATAAGATTGAATCGGTGAGAATGATCCGATTTCTGTAGTCAACATCCGTATTAACTGTTATTAATCTTGGGCTAATAGTTAATTCAAAAGCTTTGCTACTATTTATAAAAAAATCGGTTATTAGCTTCTCCAGAAATAAAATATCATCATATTTATATAAAATTTCATTGTAAATCTCTCTTTGAATTGGATCATTTAACCTATTAATCCATATTTCATCAGGAAAATTATCAGGAAAAAAAAAGGGGTATTTAGATTTAACCTCACTAATTGAACTTGAATCAGATTCGTAAAAGATTTTTTCAAACCTTTCAATTTTTAAAATATTTTGCTCCGAAACTTTTGTGTCAGAGCACGAAATAAATAAAATTATAATTAAAAAAATTATAATTTTATTAATGTAGTTTGGCAAAAAGATTGACATTAGTTTATTTTAGCATTACAAATATAATGTACTTTTTACCTTTTCTAAAAAAATGAAAAAAACCGAAACAATAGATCACATAGTTAATTGGATAAAAAATTATCATAATAAAAATAAAATTGACGGATTAGTTATTGGGGTTTCAGGGGGTATTGATTCCGCATTAACGTCAACATTATGTGCGTTGACAGGTTTTAAAACATTATGCCTAAATATGCCAATAAGACAAAAAAAAGATCAATTTGATAGGGCATCAATGCACATCACCTGGCTAAAAGCTAAATTTAAAAATGTAAGTTCTCTAAATATTGATCTCACACCTTTTTTTGAAAAATTTGAATCAACAGTTGATACTTCCTACAATAATAGCGAACTAGCTTTAGCTAATTCCAGATCGAGAATGAGAATGTTAACATTGTACTATTATGCCGGAATCAATAATTCAATTGTTGTTGGGACTGGAAATAAGGTAGAAGATTTTGGAATTGGATTTTATACCAAATACGGAGATGGTGGAGTTGATATTAGTCCAATTGCTGACCTTATGAAAAGTGAAGTCTACCAATTATCAAGACATTTGAATATTAAGGATGAAATATTAGATGCCTTACCTACCGATGGTTTATGGGATGATGATAGAAGTGATGAGCAGCAAATCGGTGTTTCATATAATGATCTTGAAAATATTATGAGTAAGCTTGAAAAAGGCGCAGATCCTGAAAAGTTTAGCGGTGAAATTAAAAATAATTTTGAAATTTATATTAAACACCATCATGCGAATAAGCACAAGATGGTAGAAATTCCAGTCTGTAAAATACCTGCTGAATTTAAATTATAGAACTCTGTTTAATTTTTCAGAAAGTAGCTTTTTTAGATTTGAGTAATTTACAACTTCTTCTAAAATAGAATCCGTATTATTATTTAAAGCCTTGTCCTTAAAACCATTAACCTTTTTGTCGATTAGAAAGCATCGTAAATTCAAAATTGTTTCCACTGTAAGTTGAGATAGTGAGTTTATTTTTGACTTTGGATGTATATTGTTTTTTTCCCAATTATGAAGAAAGTACTTTTCATTATCCATGATAATATTAGTAACTTCTAGTTGCTGATTTTCAGATAATTTATTCATGAACTTATCAATACTTATCTCTTTATTTTCGTTAAAGCATTCTATTATGTTAAAATATATATTTTTGAAATCATCATTTGAAAACTCCATTTCATCAACATGTAAATCCATGTAAACTTTTTCAAAAACTTTCAATGACCTTTTAGATAAATTTGTTTCAGAGAATCCCTTATCATTTTGAGAAAAAACCTCTTCCTCAAAATCAATTGATTCGTTGCCGTATAATAGTAAGATTTCTATTATTTTTTTTTCGAGTTCATAAAGTGCGTTAACCTGCCTTTTATTTTTATCACTCTTAACAATTGAAATAGGTTCAAATATCTTTTTTGGCTTTTTCTTTTGAGCATTAAAGTCTTGCTTAATGATCTGTGCCAATGTACTATACAATACTTGCTCGCTTATATCCATAATTGACGAGCATTCCTTTACATATATTTCACGCTTAATTTGATCAGAAATTTTTGCAATACTCTCTACCATATCACGAATTACACCTGCTTTTTTAACGGGATCATTATTTGACTCGTTCAATAATAGAGATGCTTTGTAAACAATGAAATCTTTAGAATTTTCTGTAAAGTATGATTTTACCTGATCAAGGCTTTTTTCACTTACAAAAGAATCAGGGTCTTCATTTTTAGGTAAATTACATATTTTGACATTCATACCTTGCTCTAGTATTAAGTCAATACCCCTAAGTGTAGCTCTTGAGCCCGCTTCATCCCCATCAAAAACTACTGTGATGTTTTTTGTAAGTCTATTGATGAGTCTAATTTGATTCTCGGTTAAAGCTGTACCAGATGATGCCACAACATTTGTAATTCCAGATTGATACATTTTTATAACATCTGTATATCCTTCAACCAAATAACAATTATCTTCTTTTACGATTGATTGTTTACCTTCAAAAATCCCATATAAAACCTTACTCTTTTGATAAATCAAGGATTCTGGTGAATTGATATACTTAGCTATATTTTTTCCAGCTCCCAATATCCTACCTCCAAAACCCAAAACTCTTCCAGACATACTTCTAATTGGGAAAATTATCCTTCCCCTAAATCTGTCAATACTGTTAGATTCCTTTACTATTGTAAGGCCTGTTTTCTCTAAATAATTAGTTTTGTAGCCTGCTTTATTAGCATTAGAAGAAAAATCATCAATTTTTTTTATAGAATACCCAATTTCAAATTTCTCAATAGTTTTATCATTGAATCCTCTTTCTTTCAAATAAGATAAAGCAATAGTCTTTCCCTCATCTGAAAATAGGTTTTTCTTAAAATGATTTTTTGCATAATCAGAAATCAAAAAGAGACTTTCTTTTTCATTATCTTCTGTTATTTGTTCAGCTGTTTTTTGAGTTTCTTCAACTTCAATATTGTATTTATTAGCAATGTATTTAATGGCTTCAGGATAAGTGAATTGTTCGTGTTCCATTAAAAAGGTTATAACAGTACCTCCTTTTCCGCTTGAAAAATCTTTCCAGATTTGCTTGGCTGGTGAAACCATAAAACTTGGTGTTCTTTCCTCACTAAAAGGACTTAATCCCTTGAAATTTGATCCTGATTTTTTTAACTGAACAAAATCACCAATAACCTCCTCAACTAGAGCAGTTTCAAATACTTTTTGTATGGTGTTTTTTGAAATCAAATGTATTAGATTATATAGCTGTGTAATTTAATAAATTATTAATGATAATGCCTAATTTTTTAAATTCAAAATATATCAGACATTGGTATTTCGATTTAATATTTTTTTAATGTATTTACAATTTATTAAATTGTAATGAACTTTAAATTAAACCTTTATGAAAAAAATTACAATTTTATTATTAATTTTTAGCGTTAGTACATATGCTCAAACTCTGCAGATGCCAAATATTCCATCTGAAGGAGTCACTTATGAGACTGTTTCCCAAAACGCAATAATTTCTGTTGATCAACCTTGGGACTATTCCTCGCTAAATCCAATTGATGTAAGTAATGTTTCCCTTCAGTTAATCGAAGACTCACAATATTCACCTTCGCTTTATCCCAATACAACACATGTAAAGTATGGTACGTCTGGTGACCAGTCTGTTGTTCAATTTCCTGGATTTACGGAAACTGGATACTCTTACAATGGAGAATTAAGTATTATTGAAAATAATTACGAAACACCGCTAATTATTAATCCTTATCCATTTACTGTCGGCGACACACATACAGATGCTATCTATGATGTGTCTTTTACTTGTGCTGTTTGCCCTCCATATATGTTTAGAGATCATCAGGTAACATCAGAGGCAATGGCCTCAGGACCTGTAACTATGCCCGATGGAACAGTACACGAAAATGTTGTTTTGATTTATTCAATAGCTACATTTAGTGATGCGCAAACAGGGTCATCTCCGTGTGTCACAACTAGAGAATCAGTATTCTTTTGGTCAGAAGATTTTGGTATTCCTATCATTGAATCTTTTTATCAGTCTTCATCCGGTGCTTGTTCTTTTGACGATGTTCAATTTACAAGATTTTTAACAGGTGTAGGCGAATTTAGTAACGTATGTCAACCATCTCAAGATTGTTCCGTTGGAGACGGTTTCCAACAATTTACTTTAGCTGAAATAGATAATAGTTCTGGATGCGAAGGTTTTGGAGATTTCACAGATCAAGTGGCAAATCTAGATCCAGGCTCAACTTATGATTTAACTGTAGTTACTGGTTGGGGGCAACAATATATGACTGTATGGATTGATTATAATGACGATCTAGTTTTTACCAATGACGAAAAAGTAGTGACAGACTACATAATTGGAGCAGGTCTAGGTCAAGGAGTACATGATGCAACCGTTGATTTTGTAGTTCCATCTGATGCTACGCCTGGTGAACACCGAATGCGTGCTAAAACATCTTGGAATGCACCGGTACCTGATGATGGTTGTGAGATTTCTGAATACGGCGAAACTGAAGATTATACAGCCAATATTGGAACCTTAGGAGTTAATGATGAAGACATTATGCAGGTTAGATTATTCCCTAATCCAGTTGACGGAAATTTTGTAACAATTCAAACTCCAATTAATGGTACCAAAGAAATCGAAGTATTTGATTTAGTTGGTAAACGTGTAATTAATATAAATTTAATATCAGATTCTTTGGATGTGAGCGAACTAAATCCTGGAATTTATATGGTTAAAGTTACGATTGAAAATCTAACAAGTACATCTAAATTAATTATTAAATAATTTAGAGACCATTATTAAAAAAGAGAAAATGCCAGATAAAATTTATCTGGCATTTTTTTTAGTCTTTATTTGCGAGCTGACCACATGCCGCGTCAATATCCTGACCTCTTGATCTGCGAATTGTGGCCTTTATTTTATTAGACTCTAACAATTGTATATAATTTTCTAAAACGCTTTTAGGAGCTTGTACAAAACTAGGATCATCGATGCTATTATATTGAATCAAATTAACCTTACTCGGCGTTTTTTTACAAAATTTGACCAAAGCCTTAATGTCTTCTGTTTGATCATTTACTCCTTTCCAAACTACATATTCATATGTGATTATTTTTTTTGTTTTAGCATACCAATATTGTAAAGCATCAGCTAATTCATCCAAATTCATTTTCTCGTTAAACGGCATAATCGAAGTTCGGGTTTCATTTATCGCAGAATGTAAAGAAACAGCTAGTTTAAATTTCACATTATCATCAGCCATTTTTTTTATCATTTTTGGAACACCAGAGGTTGAAACAACTATCCTTTTTGGGGACATTCCTAAACCAGATTTTGCTGTAATTTTGTCAATAGATTTCAAGACATTATTATAATTCATGAGAGGCTCCCCCATCCCCATGAAAACAATATTAGTAAGAGGCCTGTTAAAAAATTCCTTTGCTTGTTTAGCGATTAAAACAACTTGATCGTAAATCTCGTCAGGATTTAAATTTCTCATTCTCTTCAACCTAGCGGTAGCACAAAACTTACAATTTAAACTGCAACCAACCTGGGAAGAAACACATGCTGTTATTCTGTCCTTAGTCGGAATCAATACACACTCTACAATAAACCCATCAAATAATTCAATTGCATTTTTAATTGTTCCGTCAGAACTTTTTTGCATTTTATGAACCTTAATGTTATTGATGATGAAATTATTCTCAAGAAAAATGACTAGTTCATCTGGTAAATTAGTCATTTCAGAAAAACTATGAATTGATTTTTTCCATAACCAATGGAAAATCTGATTAGCTCTAAATGGCTTAAATGAATTTGATATTAAAATATCTTTAAATTCTTGCTCGGTAAGAGATCTTATATCCTTTTTGGGAAGCAAAATTATTTATATGATTAACATTGAATCTCCGTAACTCAGGAAATTATATTTTTCTTTCATTGCTTCTTCATATGCCTTTTTAATAAAATCATTTCCTAAAAACGCAGAACTCATCATAAGCAATGTAGATTTGGGCATATGAAAATTGGTAATCATTGAGTTTGCTATATTAAAATCATAAGGAGGGAAAATAAATTTATTAGTCCAACCGTTAAATTCATTAAGTGTTCCCATAGATGATACCGAACTTTCAATAGCTCTCATAACAGTGGTTCCTACAGCACATATTCTTTTTTTATTTGCTAAACCTTGATTAATCATGTCTGCAGAGGCTTTTTCAATTATAACTCTTTCACTATCCATTTTATGTTTTGAGAGATCTTCAACCTCAACGGGGTTAAATGAGCCGAGACCAACATGTAAAGTTATTTCAGAAAATTTAATCCCTTTTATTTCTAATCTCTTCATTAAGTGTTTAGAAAAATGTAAGCCTGCAGTAGGTGCTGCAACAGCGCCCTCGTGTTTTGCATAAATAGTTTGGTATCTTTCTTTATCTTCCGGCTCTACTTCTCTATTAATATATTTAGGAAGAGGTGTTTCTCCTAGATCAATTAATAGTTGTCTAAAATCCTCGTAACCAACATCACACAGAAATCTCAGAGTTCTACCTCTTGAAGTGGTATTGTCAATTACCTCAGCAACTAATTTATCATCATTACCAAAATAAAGTTTATTTCCAATTCTAATTTTTCTAGCTGGGTCAACCAAAACATCCCAAAGTCTTTGCTCAGCATTAAGTTCTCTTAGTAGAAAAACTTCAATTCTTGCACCAGTTTTTTCCTTATTTCCATACAATCTTGCTGGAAATACTTTTGTATTATTTAACACAACTACATCGTCTTCATCAAAATATTCAATCATATCCTTAAATTGTCTATGCTGAATGGAGTAATCTTTTCGATCAATAACCATTAGTTTGGATTCATCTCTATTTTTATTTGGATATTCAGCAACCAGTTTTTCTGGCAACTCATAGGTGAAATCTGAAAGTTTCATTTTCATAATGCGCGTATTAGAGGTTGCAAATATACAATCTTGAAATAGGGGTTGTCAAGTAAATAGCCCTATTTTATTTTGAGGAGATTCCAATTTTAGATAAATCAGACCAAAAAGAGGGGTATGATTTTGAAACCACCTCAGAGTTCAAAATTTCAATATCAGTTTTAACTCCTAAACAAGCAAATGCCATAGCCATTCTATGATCATCATATGTTCTTATTTTTACACCAGAGCAAAAATCTGTTACATAATTAAACATAATTGAGTCAGTAGTTGTCTCTACCAATACGCCGAACTTACTTAATTCATTTTGTAAAGCCTCTATCCGGTCAGTCTCTTTTATTTTTAATGTATGCAAACCCGTAAGTTTGCAAGAAATCTTTAATCCAAGACATGTAACACATATAGTTTGAGCTAAGTCTGGATTAGGAGATAAATCTAACAATATGGAGTGTTGATCAACTGAAACTTTTTCCAATACAATCTTATTATTTAAAAAGGTTGTTTTTACCCCAAAGCTTTCATAAATAGTTTTTACACGACTATCCCCTTGAATACTATCCTTCTTAAAACCGTTTAAACTTATCTTATAACCAATCGGAGCCAAAGCAACAATAGAGTAAAAATAAGACGCTGATGACCAATCTGATTCAACAATAATTTCTTTTGAGCTAATACTATTTAACTCTTTAACATGAATGTAATTTTTTTTTGAGACTACCTCTACGCCTATTTGCTCTAACAAATTAACTGTCATTTTAATATAAGGAATTGATGTCTCTTTTCCGGTTAAATTAATTTTTAAGCCGCCATTTATTTTAGGGGCGATTAGTAATAGTGATGAAATATATTGGCTACTGACAGAAGAGTTAATATGTATTTCCCGTCCCCTAATAATAGAGGGATTTATGCTTAGAGGAGGGTATCCATCATTTTCCAGATAATCAATATCAGCTCCAATAGATCTCAATGAATCCACCAAAATTTTAATAGGTCTTTGTTTCATCCTCAATGACCCCGTAAGCTCGATAGTGCGCGAGACCTTGATTGAAAAAAGAGCTGTTAAAAATCGCATTGCTGTTCCAGCATGACCAATATTAATAGAATTTTTATTGCCTTGTAAGGCGTTATTTAAAGACCTTGTATCGTCACAATCTGAAATGTTTATGATTGAAATATTCTCGTAAAGATTTTTTAAGATCAATAATCGGTTTGACTCACTTTTTGAGCCAGGAATTGAAATATTGTTAAATTTTAAATTAGCTTTTACTAATAAACTATTCATTTAACTTAACTTTTTATTTGAGTGGTGTCTTTCATGATCTCTATCGGCTTTCATTTTGAGTCTATCATCAAATGATTTTTGAAGATCTACTCCAGTTTGATTTGCCAAACACAATAAAACAAATAAAACATCAGATAACTCTCCTGCTAAATCAACCTTTTGATCAGAATCTTTAAAGCTTTGCTCACCATATTTTCTAGAAATTATTCTAGCAACTTCTCCAACTTCTTCAGTCAATTGAGCCATGTTTGTTAACTCATTAAAATACCTAACTCCATGATTTTTAATCCAATCATCAACTCTTATCTGTAAATTTTTAATTTCCATAGTTTAAATTTATTTTTCTAATATTATAGTAACAGGACCGTCATTGATAAGTTTAAGTTTCATATCAGCACCAAATTTTCCTGTTTTAATTTTTGATTTGACTAACCTTTGTAATTGTTCGATAAAATAAGAGTACAAATCGATAGCCATATCTGGTTTAGCAGCTCTTATAAAGCTGGGTCTATTACCTTTTTTTGTATCAGCGTATAAAGTGAATTGACTAACAACCAATACTTCACCGTTAATTTCTTGAATATTTTTATTCATTTTTCCGTTATCGTCGTTAAAAATCCTAAGCTTTGAAATTTTATCTGCCAAACTTTTAGCTGTGTCTTTATCATCAGTTTTTGAAACTCCAATAAGTACAACCACACCACAGCCAATAGAGGAAAATATTTTATTTTCAATTTCTAAACTTGACTCTTTGACTCTTTGGATTATTAATTTCAATTATCTGTGCTTTAAATTATCATCATTCAAAATCTGGATATAACTTTCATACCTAGTTAACGAAATTGAATTTTTCTCAACCATTTCTTTAATTTGACAACTTGGTTCATTTACGTGTAAGCAATTACTAAACTTGCATTTATTTTTTTGCTTTAAAAACTCAGGGAAAAAATCTGTAATTTCTTCTTTTTCAAAATTAATAAGACCAAAACCTTTAATTCCTGGGGTATCGATAAGCTTTGTACTGTTATTTAAATCAAATAGCTCAGCGTATGTTGTTGTGTGTTTTCCTTGAAGATGTTGTAATGAGATATCACCAACTTTTAAGTCTAAAGAGGAATCAATCGAATTTATCAAGGAACTTTTACCTACCCCTGAATGTCCTCCAAACATAATTGTTTTGTGAGAAATTATTTTTTTTAATTCTGCAATATTATGATTATTAATTGTTGATGTTTTTAAACACTTATATCCAATATCAGAGTAAATTTTTATAAGGTCACTTACGGCATTGGTTTCCTGCTTACTGTAGATGTCATATTTGTTAAAAACCAATAATATCGGGATAGAATATGCCTCCGCATTTACTAAAAACCTGTCGATAAAACTAGTGGTAGTAATGGGGTCTTTCAAAGTAATCACCATTACTAATAAATCTATATTAGAAGCTAAAATATGTGATTGTTTAGATAAATTAACAGACTTTCTTACAACATAGTTTTTTCTTTCATGAATATTTTGGATAATACCAATATTTTCTTCTTCATTACTTTCTGCTAGAAAGTCAACCTTGTCACCTACAGCTATAGGGTTTGTACTTTTGAAATTTTCAAGTCTTAGTTTGCCCTTAATTTTGCAGTCATAGAAAACACCATGTTCAGTTTTCACTGAGTACCATGAGCCTGTAGATTTGTAAACTGTTCCGGTCAATTATTGGTTATTTTTTAATATTGTTTCTTGATGATTAATAGATTCTTGATGGATAGCCTTAAAAACCTTTAAAATAAATTCCTCACTCAAATTCTTTTCATCACCTTCAAGAATCATTTTTCCTAATATTTCATTCCATCTTTTAGATTGTAAAACCGCAACATTATTTTTCTTTTTTAACAATCCAATTTTTTGAGCTACAGTCATTCTATTTCCTAAGATATTAATTAATTGATTATCATATAAATTAATTTGTGTCCTTAAATTCTTAAGGCTATCAATATAGTCCTCATTATCAGTTGTAATACCTCTTAAAATTAAATTCTTAGTTATATTTTTTAAATCCTCAGGTGTAATCTGCTGCTTTGCATCACTCCACGCATTATCAGGATCGTTATGTGTTTCAATCATTAAACCGTCATAATTTAAATCAAGAGCTGTTTGACACAAATCAAATATTAAATCTCTTCTACCCGCAATATGAGAAGGGTCTAATATTAACGGTAAGTCAGGCAGCCTTCTTTGTAAATCTATAGCAATTTGCCATTCTGGATTATTTCTGTATTTTGTTTTTTCATATGTTGAAAAGCCTCTGTGAATAGCTCCAATATTTTTAATATCTAAGGAATGAAATCTTTCAAGAGCACCCATCCATAAAGATAAATCAGGGTTAACAGGATTTTTTACTAAAACTATTTTTTTAGTTCCCTTAAGTGCTTCAGCTATTTCTTGTATGATAAAAGGACTCACCGTCGTTCTAGCACCAACCCATAAAATATCAATGTCATTTTTTAAAGCTAGATCAACATGATTTGCATTAGCAACTTCAGTGGTGGTTAAAATTCCTGTTTCTTTTTTTACTTTTTTTAGCCATTCTAATGCCAATGCACCAACTCCTTCAAAATTTCCGGGCCTAGTTCTTGGTTTCCATATTCCTGCTCTATATATAGTGGCATCAGAATTTTTAAGCTGGTTTGCTATATCTAGTACCTGACTTTCTGTTTCTGCACTACATGGTCCGGCGATTAAAAGTGGATGTGAAAGATTCATGTCATCTAACCATTTTCTTAAGCTTTTGCTATTCTTCATAATTAATTCCTTTTAATATCTTTTTAATATAATTAGTTTTTTTGAGCTGTAACTCTAACTCTTTAAATTCAGATTTCTCGATTAAATTTTTAATAAGCTCAAGATTATATATATAATCAGAAAGTGATTTTAAAACATTTACCTTATTATCGTCAAAAATATCAGTCCACATTTTGGGTGAACTTTTAGCCAATCTTACGGTAGATTCAAAACCACTCCCTGCCATATCAAAAATATTTTTTTCATTTTCTTCTTCATCCATGACAGTTTTGCCTAACATAAATGAGCTTAGATGGGAAAGATGGGAAACATAAGCTATATGCTTATCATGAGAGATGGAATTCATATAGGTAACTTTCATTTTCATTTTTGAAAAGATTTTAATTGCCTTATCAATAACCTCATCATTTGTTTTTTCACGATCACAAATAATAATATTCTTGTTCTTAAAAAGTCCATGATGAGCTGCAGAAGGACCTGAAAATTCTGTACCTGCGATTGGGTGAGCAGCAATAAAATTTGATCTATTTTTATGTTTTATTACCGATTTGCAAATCGAATTTTTTGTAGAGCCAAAATCCAAAACTATAGTATTAGGATTAACTTTATTTAAAACATTTGGAAGAATCTCAATTATAGATTTTACAGGAATGGCTAACAGTATAATAAAAGGGTTGATAATATTATTTACAGTTCCTGAGGTATCAATAATTTTTAATCTTTTGGCGCTTATTAAATTTTGTTTAGAATTATCAATTCCGATTAAATTTGAATCCGGAAAAAGCTTTTTTAACTCTATAGCAAAGCTACCACCAATTAATCCTACACCAATTATGTAAATATTTTTACTCATAGTCTTTCTATAGCCTTTATTATTTCTTGCTCATTACTACAAAGTGAAAGCCTAATATATCCTTCACCATTTGATCCAAAAATACTACCAGGAGTGACAAATATTTGATGTTTCTCTAACAAATTATCGATAAAGTCAATAGAATTTATCTTCTGATTGATTTTAGCCCAAACAAATAATCCGGACGAACTTTTGGAATATGAACAACCTAGCTTATCAGCTAACTTCCAGACTAGCTTCCTTCGTGTAGTATAAATATTATTTAATGATAAAAGCCAATCATTGGATTGGTTTAATGCAGAAATAGCACCTACCTGAAGAGGGTAAAACATTCCTGAATCCATATTACTTTTAACCTTTAGCAGATTTGATATAAAGCTTTTATTAGAAAGTGCAAAACCAATTCTCCAACCGGCCATATTAAAACTTTTACTAAGGGAGTTTAATTCAATACAAGTTTCTTTCGCTCCCTTAATATTTAATAAACTGATTGGGTTATCGTTTAGAATAAAGCTGTAAGGGTTGTCATTAATTAATAATATATTGTTAGTTTTGGCAAAACCTATAAGCTCCTCAAAAAACGAAATGGAAGCATTTGCTCCAGTTGGCATATGAGGATAATTTATCCACATTATTTTTACATTTGACAAATCTAATTTACTTAACTCGTCAAGATTGGGTAACCAATTATTTTGCTCTGTTAGGTTGTAGTAAATGATATCATTACCCAATAAATTTGCAATTGCTGAATACGTTGGATAACCAGGGTTAGGAATAAGAACTTTGTCGTTTTTATCCAAAAAAGACATTGAAATATGAAATATACCCTCTTTACTACCCATAAGAGGAAGTATTTCATTTTCAGGATTTAAGTTTACATCAAAATGTGATTTATAAAATCCTGAAATTTCTTCTCTAAATATTTCAATCCCATTATAGCTCTGATATTTATGTGCGTTTTTGTCATCTAATGCATTAATTAAATTTTTGATTGATAACTTTGGAGGTTTTAAGTCTGGACTACCTATTCCAAGGTTTATAACATCTTTTCCTTGATCAATCAATTCTCTAACCTCTCTTAATTTTTTTGAAAAATAGTACTCCGAAATACGATTTAATCTATTTGAAGGTTTAATCATTTTTTGAATTTTTAAATTCTCCTAAAACTTTAAATTCTTTAGCCATAATTTTAATTATTGATTTGGCTTTGGTATAATTAGTAAGCTTTTCAAAAGTAACATCTACAAAAAAAGAATAACGCCAAGGTGTTTCAACCTTTGGCATAGATTGGATTTTAGTAAGATTTAATTTACAGTCACTTAAAACATTTAGAATAACTGCTAAGCTTCCTCTTTTATGATCTAGCTCAAATTTTAAGGATGCCTTGTTAATTTTTAACTTATTATTTACGCTTTTTTTATTTAGGACAACGAAGCGGGTTTGATTTTTCTTTATCGTTTGGATATTAGCAGAAATTAAATCTAAATTATAAGTCTCAGCAGCTAATTTACTAGCTATCGCTGCTACTCCTAAAATTTTTTTCTCGCTAATTTTTTTTGCAACACTAGCCGTGTCTTTTTCTTCGATTAGTTTAATTGAAGGGTTTTCTTTTAAGAATTCTCTACATTGTAAAAGTGCCATAGGGTGAGAATGTACCTCATTTATATCCTTTAAAATCTGACCTTTCAAAGCCATAAAATTATGAGATATTTCTAAATAATGCTCCCCAACAATATTCATATTATATTCGTCAATTAAAGCATAATTTGGAATTATTGATCCAGCTGTGGAATTTTCAATAGCCATTAAAGCATAGTCGATTTTATCTTCAGAAAGACACAAAATCATATCTTCAAAAGAAAGAAATTCATTTAAAACTATGTCTTCTCCAAAGTATTCAGCGGCAGCTATGTGATGAAATGAACCTTTGATCCCTTGAATTCCAATTTTATTTTTCATAAAAAAAAAGTCTCGAAATATTCGAGACCATGTTTAATTAATATATATCTATTAAATAGCCCCTAATTCCTTTTGAAATAAAAGAAAAGATAAAAGCCTAAATAGTTGTTATATAGTTTCATATAAATATATCCAGAACTAATGTAAATAATATTTTTAATTAAAAAAAGAAAGTTTGATTAAAGAATATAATCTGTTGAAACAAAGTTTGAATCATTTGAACCCAATAAATCCTTAATTATTTTATTGTTAACATCATTATCTTTTGATGCGACAAACGTTCTTATAGAGAATGATCTCAAAGCATCATGTACACTTAAAGTGCTAAACGCTGAATCTTTTCTACCCGTAAATGGATAAATATCTGGTCCTCTTTGGCACGAACTATTTATGTTTACCCTACAAACTAGGTTTACCAATGTGTCAATTAACGGTCCTAGCGTTGAAGTATTTTTACCAAATACACTGACCTGTTGTCCATAATTTGATTCGGCCATGTCCTCTAAAGGTTTATTAATATCACTAAAGGAAATAATCGGTACTACAGGTCCAAATTGTTCATCTTTATAAACATCCATATCTTTTGTAACGGGATACAAAACAGCTGGGAATACATAATTCTCACAGCTAATACCACCGTTATTATTCATAATTTTTGCACCTTTTGATTGAGCATCAATGATTAATTTTTTAATATAGTCTGGTTTATTAGGTTCAGGCAGTGGAGTAAGATTAACATTCTGATCCCAAGGATTACCGTATTTTAACTTATCTACCTCCTGAGAAAATCTAGAGATAAAACTTTCCTTAATATCTTCGTGTACATAAATTATTTTAAGAGCAGTACATCTTTGTCCGTTAAATGATAATGAACCGTTAATACACTCTTTAATGGTTAAATCTAAGTCTGCGTCCGGCATAATAATGGCAGGGTTTTTTGCTTCCAAACCTAGCACTAATCTCAATCTATTTTTTTTGGGATGAGATTCCTGAAGAGCATTTGCCGATGAGCTATGACCAATGAGAGCTAAGACATTTATTTTTCCAGATTCCATGATGGGGGTAGCTAAGACTCTGCCTCTTCCGAATAAGATATTTACAACACCAGGAGGAAAATGTTTTTGAAAAGCCTCCATCAAAGGAGAAATTAACAGAACCCCATGTTTTGCTGGCTTGAATATAACCGTGTTACCCATGATAAGGGCAGGAATCAATAAACAAAAAGTTTCATTAAGTGGATAATTATAAGGTCCTAAGCAAAGAACTACACCCAAAGGACCTCTTCTAATATGTGCGTTTATTCCACTATTTTTTTGAAATTTCGCAGAATCTCTATCAATTTGCTTGTATGCCTCAATTGTATCATAAATATAATCAACTGTTCTGTCAAATTCTTTTTTAGAATCATTATGATTTTTTCCAATTTCCCACATTAATAAATTAACAACAGCATCTCTCTTACCTTTCATTTCCTCGACAAAATTTTCCAAAGCCTTTATTCTATCAACAACTTTCATTGTTGGCCAAAGTCCCTTACCGTTATCAAAGGCTTGGCATGCTGAGTCAAGAGCTTGAATAGCTTGATCTTTACCAAGACTAGGAATTTCACCAAGTAACGTGGGTTTATAGTTTTCTTCAGAGGAAATTGTAGAATAGACTGGCGAAAATTCTCCTTCCCATTGATGTAACTTACCATCAACTAAAAAGTTGTCCTGTTTTATGCTCTGCTTTATTTTGAAAGGTTCCGGAATTGGACTAAAGTTATATTTCATATTTACAAAAATTATATAGTATCAATTTCTATTCCGAAAAAATAAATTATTAAGTTTATATACACAAATTTTATTGAGATGATAAATAGTATAATGCATAGAAACAATAAACAGAAATACTATTTGTTTAACTATTTAAAGCTATTAATACCAGACTTTTATTTCAGATTAAGTCTAAATCATAAATTAAAAAAGATCGCAAAATATGATTTTGATTATATAAAATTAAGGGTAGATTATTATAATAAACTTGATAAAAAAGTATGTTTACCTGATGAAACTACGAAATTAAAATCGTTTAAAATTAAAAACTTTCACAGGACCTATTTTTTTGACACGCATGAGTACTCTAGGTTTTTTAAAAAACAATTAAAATTAAATATGCTTTTTGGTGATATAGTTCATATTCCCAATACACCATCAATTGTTAAAAGCAGACCGATTTCAGATCAAAATAATAATTCTGTTTTATTTAAACTAAATAAGATTAGACATTTTACATATACCAATGATAAAAATAATTTTAAAGAAAAAAAGAATTTATTAATTGGCAGATCCGCAATAACTAAAAAACATAAAAAAAGAATAAAATTTTTTGAAAAATACTTCGATCACAAACTATGTGATCTTGGAAAGATAAATAATAATGAAATTTATAATGAATGGTTAAAACCTAAAATTTCAATTGAGGATCATTTAAAATATAAATTTATTATGTGTGTTGAAGGGGTCGATGTGGCAACAAATTTAAAATGGGTTATGTCCTCAAACTCAATTGCCGTGATGCCCAAACCAGAAATTGAGTCCTGGTTCATGGAAAAAAAACTGATTGCAGGATTTCATTATATTGAAATAAAAAAAGATTATTCAGACTTAGAAGAGAAATTAAAATATTATTTAAATTATACCGAAAAATGTCTAGAAATCATTAAAAATGCAAATGAATATGTTTCTCAATTTAAGCATAAAAAAAGAGAAGATATTATCTCTCTTTTGGTCCTTAAGAAATACTTTTATTATACTAATCAGATTAATGAATTTAAAGATCTGGATTATTAGTTATCCAATCTTTAGCTCGCATTTTGATATCAGGCATTCTTAACTCGTCATTATTTCCACCACAAATTAAACAAACGACATTCTTATTGAAAATCTCATTTTTGAATTGCCTCAAAGCAGCTGTCGACATTGCTCCAGCTGGTTCAGCGGTAATTCCCTCGATTTTTTTTAAGTCTAAAATAGATTTACAAATTTCACCTTCGTCAACTAATACAACTTCATCCAAATAGTCTTTGCAAAAATTGAAACTATAAGTACCAACTTTTTTCACTGCAGCTCCATCAACAAAGCCATTAATTTTTTCTAAAGTTACCAACTGATTTTGTTGAATTGATTTTAACATTGAAGGGGCACCCAAAGGTTCAATTCCAATTATTTTGGTTTGAGGGCTAAGCTGTTTAAATACATTAATTGCCCCAGAAATCAATCCGCCTCCTCCGATTGGGACAAAAAGATAATCAATCATTTCATCATAATGATTTAATATTTCCAAGAAAACAGTTGCTTGACCTTCGATCACCTTTAAATCATCAAAAGGATGAATAAAGGTCTTGTTATTAATTTCACAATCTTTTTTTGCTTCATGATAAGCTTGTGAAAAATTTTCCCCAATTAATACGATCTCTACATTTTTCTTTCCGAACTTTTTTACCTGATTAATCTTTTGATTTGGAGTCGTGACTGGCATAAAAACCTTCCCTTTATAACCTAACATCTCACAACTTACTGCAAATCCTTGGGCGTGGTTACCGGCACTAGCACAGACAATTCCATTCTTAACCTCATCTGCACGTAAACTTATTATTTTATTGTAAGCACCTCTTATTTTAAACGACCTTACTTTTTGTAAATCTTCTCTTTTAAAAAAAATATTAGAACGATATATTGCTGAGTAGCTCTTTACTTTTTCAAAAGCTGAGTTAATTACAACACCCGAAAGATTTTGGCTTGCATTTTGTATTTTCTCTAACGCAATAAGTTTATTCACTAAAATAAATTTTTCATCGCAGTCATAGATTTTCTTAATTCTAAGCCAATCTTTTCCACTGGATGATTATTTATCTCAAAGTTAATTTTTTTAAGTAACTCATCGTCAATTTGATGAGATTTATTACTTCCCTTTGCTAATAATGAATGATCCAAACATTCAATAAAATCATATAATAATGGTTTTGCTTTGTTGGCAAATAAATAACATCCATACTCTGCAGTATCAGAAATTATACTATTCATCTCGTAAAGTTTTTTTCTTGCAACTAAATTAGCAATAAGAGGAAGTTCATGTAAAGATTCGTAATAGGCAGATTCATCTTTTATGCCTGCTGAAACCATAGTTTCAAATGCTAATTCAACACCTGACTTTATGAAGGCTATCATAACGATTCCATTTTCAAAATATTCTGAATTAGAAATTTCATTAGAAGATGAAGGTGTTTTTTCAAAATTGGTGTTTCCGGTTTCTTCTCTCCAGTTTAATAACTTAATATCATCATTATTCCAATCCTTCATCATTCCAGTAGAGAACTCACCAGAAATTATATCATCCATATGTTTTTCAAACAAAGGCGTCATAATTGATTTCAATTTATCAGAAAGTTCACAAGCTTTAATTTTTGATGGTTCAGATAATTGATCCATCATTTTTGTTATTCCTCCGTGTTTTAGGGATTCGGTTATCACTTCCCAACCATTTTGAAGAATCTTTGAGGTATAATTTTTATCAATACCGGCTAAAACCATCTTATCAAATAATAAAATTGAAGCCGTTTGAAGAACGCCACATAAAATAGTTTGTTCACCCATTAAATCACTTTTAACTTCAGCTACAAAAGAAGATTCTAAAACACCTGCTCTATGTGAACCCAAAGAAAAAGCATAAGCCTTTGCTAATTCTAATCCGATCCCGTGAGTATCATTTGCACTGTGTACTGCAATTAATGTAGGAACTCCAAAACCTCTTTTAAATTCTTCTCTGACCTCTGTTCCAGGACATTTTGGAGCCACCATAATAACGGTGATATCTTCTCTTATTTTAACTCCCTCCTCAACAATATTAAATCCATGAGAATATGACAAAACTGAATTTTGTTTCATCAATGGCATTACTGCTTGTACTACATTAGTATGGTTCTTATCTGGTGTTAGATTAATGACTACGTCTGCAGAAGGAATTAACTCTTCAAACGTACCAACATTAAATCCGTTAGAGCTAGCATTAATATAAGACTGTCTTTTGGATGCAATAGATGAATCTCTTAATGCGTATGAAATATCCAAGTCTGAATCCCTCATGTTTAAACCTTGATTTAAACCTTGAGCTCCACAACCGATTATTACAATTTTTTTATTCAAGAGAATAGAGTTTTTATTACTAAACTCATCTAAATTCATAAATCGGCACATGGATAACTGATCAGTTTTCTCTGATTCAGTCAATGAATTAAAATAATTATTCATTTTTATTTTTTTTAAAATCGGTTAATATTTCAGAAATCATTAGTGGAGCCTTAGTAACTGCTATTCGAGCAGATCTTACGAATTGTAAAATTCCATATTCACTTAGTTTATTGTAAAGCTCATCTAACTCGTATGTCCTTCCAGACTTTTCTATTACAAAAAACTCAGGGGTTACAGTAACGATTACTGAATTACTTTCCTTGATGATATTTTGAATTTTTCTGTCATCAAAAAGTAATGATGATTTTATTTTAAAAAGACAAGATTCTTGATAAATCGTTTCCTCATCCGTGTGATAATATGATTTTATTACTTCAACCTGTCTATTAATCTGACCAACAATTTTCATAATCTGAGTTTCATTGGTAATAACCAAAATTGTCCATCTCTGAACACTTTCAATTTCTGTCATAGATGAATTAAAACTTTCAATGTTAAGATGTCTTCTTTGAAAAATTGCAGAAATTCTATTCAATAATCCAACGCTATTTTCGGTGTATATCGAAACTGTGTATTTATTTTCTTTTTTCATCATAATTTTAATCTAATCTGATTTCTGAAACTGAACAACCCGTAGGTATCATTGGAAATACATTGCCTTCTTTTTCAACTACAACTTCTAAAAAGTAAGGCTCCTTAGATTTAATCATTTCTTCAACTGCCTGTGCTAAATATTTACGTTCTGAAACTCTTTTTGCCTTGAGATAATATCCTTCTGCTATTTTTACAAAATCTGGATTTACCATTTCTGTTGATGCGTATCTTTTATCAAAAAACATTTGTTGCCATTGCCTTACCATTCCTAAAAAATCATTGTTTAATACAACAATTTTTACAGCAGCTTTTGTCTGAAAAACAGTGCCAAGCTCTTGAATAGTCATTTGGTAACCACCATCTCCAATGACAGCAACAACTTCTCTTTCTGGGGAAGCCATTTTAGCACCAATTGCTGCGGGTAAAGCAAATCCCATTGTTCCTAGTCCACCAGACGTAATATTACTTTTTGATTTATTAAAAGTTGCATATCTACATGCTACCATCTGATGCTGACCTACATCAGAGACTATTGCTGCGTCTCCATTTGTTTGAAGGTTAATTTCTTTGATCACTTCACCCATGGTCAAGCCTTTTTTAGATGGATTTAATTCGTTATGAATCACTTTATTATATTCAATTTCATAAAGCTTTTTAAATTTATCAAGCCAATTTTTGTGAGATTTTTTAGTGATTAGTGGTGTTATTTTAGAAAGGGTTTGTTTAGCATCACCAAGTACCGCAATATCAACTTCAATATTCTTATTAATCTCGGCGGGATCAATCTCAAAATGAATAATTCTAGCTTGCTTTGCATATCTAGTAATGTCTCCAGTTACTCTATCATCGAATCTCATACCAATAGCTATGAGTACATCACATTCATTGGTTAAAATATTGGGTGCATAATTACCATGCATACCGAGCATACCAACATTTAAGGGGTGAGATGTAGGGATAGCTGATGCACCTAATATTGTCCATGCAGCTGGAATTCCTGACTTCTCAATAAGTTCTTTAAACTCATTTTCTGCATTTCCTAAAATAACTCCTTGACCCCAAACTATAAATGGTTTTTTAGCATTATTAATTAGCTCAGCTGCCTCTTGAATTTTATCCATTTCAATCACGGGGGTTGGATTATAACTTCTTATTCCGTTAATCTTTTTGTAGGAAAAATTAAATTCTTCAAATTGAGCGTCTTTAGTAATATCAATTAAGACAGGTCCTGGTCTTCCACTTTTAGCTATATAAAAAGCTTTTGCGAGAATTTCGGGGATTTCTGAAGCTTTGGTTATTTGATAATTCCATTTTGTTATGGGAGTGGAGATACCAATAATATCCGTTTCTTGAAAAGCATCACTCCCAAGTAAATGTGAACTTACCTGGCCTGTGATACAAACCATTGGAGTTGAATCAATTTGAGCATCAGCTATACCAGTTACTAGGTTTGTTGCACCAGGGCCAGACGTCGCAATTGCTACTCCAACTCTTCCTGAAATTCTAGCAAATCCCTGTGCTGAATGAGTTGCGCCTTGTTCATGTCTGGTAAGAACATGATGTATTTTATCTTGATACTTATATAATTCGTCGTAGACAGGCATTATTGCTCCACCTGGATAACCATAGATTATATCAACACCTTCTTCTAAAAGACATTTTATTACAGCTTCGCTACCTGAAATTTTAGACATAATATTTTTTAATTAAATTCATCAGTTACACACCCTTTTGACGCAGAAGAAACTATGTTCGCATACTTAAAGAGAGAACCATTACTCACCTTGATCTTTGGTTGAGACCAATTGTTTTTTCTGTCAATTATTTCCTGGTCAGTGAGATTAACATTAATCTTATTTTCACTTGCATCAATTGAAATCTCATCTCCGTTTTTAATCAGTGCGATTGCTCCTCCAACCTGAGCCTCTGGGGTAATATGGCCAACTACAAATCCGTGAGTTCCACCTGAAAATCTTCCGTCTGTGATCAAAGCAACTTCATTACCCAATCCAGCCCCTATGATGGCTGCTGTAGGTTTTAACATTTCGGGCATGCCTGGGCCTCCTTTGGGCCCAACATATCTTATAACAACAACATCCCCCGCTTCAACAATACCATTTTTAATACCACTATTAGCATCTTCCTCAGAGTCAAAAACTTTCGCTTTTCCAGTAAATTTAAGCCCTTCTTTTCCTGTAATCTTTGCAACACTCCCTTCACTGGCAAGGTTCCCATATAATATTTGAATATGACCCGTTTGTTTAATTGGACTTTCAAAAGATCTTATAACGTCTTGATTAAATGTTAAAGGCTCTATATTTTGAAGATTTTCCCTTATAGACTTTCCAGTAACTGTTAAACACTCGCCATGTAAATAATCATTATCTAACAAATATTTTAAAACTCTTGGAATGCCACCAATCTCATGTAAATCTTCCATCAAATATTTACCACTAGGTTTTAAATTAGCAATAAATGGTGTTTTGTCACTTATTCTTTGAAAATCATCTAAAGAAAAATCTATTTTAGCAGCTCTTGCAATTGCTAAGAAATGTAAAACAGCATTTGTTGAGCCTCCTAATGCAACTACAGTTGTAATAGCATTTTCAATTGATTTTTTACTTATAATATCAAGAGGCTTAATATCATTTTCAATCAATAACTTAACTGCTTTACCAGCCTCATTTGAAATATTTTTTCTCTGGTCATTATTCGCTGGTACAGACGAAGAATACGGCATTGACATACCTAGAGCTTCTATCGCCGAAGCCATCGTATTAGCGGTATACATTCCTCCGCAAGCACCAGATCCTGGACACGATTTTTTTATAATACTTCTGTATTCTTTATTATCAATTTTTCCAGAAACGTTGCCACCCCAAGCTTCAAATGCTGAAACAATATCTAGTTTTTTATTTTTATGGCACCCTGAATCAATGGTTCCTCCATATAATAAGATTGAAGGTCTATTTAAACGAATCATACCCATTAATGCACCAGGCATATTTTTGTCGCATCCTACAACTGTAATTAATCCGTCATAGCTCATTGCTTGAACTACGGTTTCTACAGAATCAGCAATTATGTCTCTAGAAGGTAAAGAATATCTCATGCCAGGCGTCCCCATTGAAATTCCATCGCTAACACCAATCGTATTAAATATTAAACCGACATAATCGATTGACTCAACTCCACTCTTTACATCTAAAGCTAACTTATTTAGATGCATATTACAAGGGTTTCCTTCGTAACCGGTACTTGCAATTCCTATGAGTGGCTTTTCAAAATCTTCGTCTGAAAAACCTATAGCATAAAGCATAGCTTGAGCAGCAGGTTGTGAATCATCTTGAGTAATTACACGACTATATTTATTTAATTTTTTCATTTTTAGCAATAAAAAAAAGTAAATTATCTCCTAAAGAAATCTATCTGGAAATAATTTACTTTATAAAGAAAAACTTTTTCTTCAATTAAAAAAAGTATTCTTAAAAAAATTTACAAGGAGTATATTAGTCTCAATGTTATAAATCGAGGCTGTATAAAATATTCAGTGGTACTTACAGAAATATTGGAAACATTAGATTGACTTTGGGATTTTGTATCCAGAAGATTTGAAGCTTTGATTTGAAATTCCCATTTACTATCCTGATCTGCTCTGTAAGATAATGATGCATCAAAAAATTTATAATTATTTAAAATAGCATTTTGATCCCTAAATTTAGTCGTTGAATAATTTGTTCTAAAAGTGAATGATTTTAGTATTAAAGCATCTATCTCAACAAAAGGACTTTCGGTAAAATATCTTGTCTCTAGAGTTCCGATATTAGTTTCACTAATAGAGTAATTTATACCAGCTTCTATATTAGGAGCATTTTTAAAAAGTGTTCTTAAAGAACCATTATAACTTTGAGAAAATGTTTCGTTTAAACTTGGCGCTGAAGTATCACGGATAAATTGATTAAACTTTGATAAATTTAAATTAGCACCTAAAGTTCCTCTTATTTTTCCATAGGACCTTTGGTACCTGCCAAAAATTGATAAATTTTCATCGGCGAAAGAAGAATTAAATGGATTGCTTGTAGCAATAACGCTCTCAAAACTTGTCAAATTCCTTATCTGATCAATTGATTTATTGTAATTAATTCCAGCATAAACATTTGTGTAATTAAATAGATTGAAACTGTAATAATTTAAACTTACATTGTGAGAAATCGCATTTTGCAAATCTTGTGTCCCGATAAAAAGAGAATTATAATTATTCAAAACAAGACCTCTAGCAATTTTAGTTATGTCTGTAAATTGAGTTCTCATAGCATAATTTAATCTTATTGACTCACTATCTTTCAATTGAATTATCATATTAAAATCAGGAAGTAACTTATAAAAAGATTTTTTATAGTTACTAGCTGAGTCAAAAGATTCGTTCTGTATATTCTCAGAATTATAGGAATGAGCTGTGAAGCCAGGGCTTATAGTAAATTTTCCAGTCTTGAGTCTGTAATGCACCCCAAAGTATAAATCATTAAATACATAACTAACATCATTGTAATCTAATCCATCATTTACTAACGAAGTCGGATTATATGTTTCTCCACTTGAATCAGAAAGAAACTGGAATATCTCAGAATCAAATTCTTGCTTGCTATAAATTGTTCCAAATGTTAAGTTGATATCACTTTTTTTATTTAGAATATTCCAATAATCAAGCTTAGCATCTAATTGATCAGATTTAACCCTTTTATCTTGTGCTATATTATAAAATGGTAATGAGTTATCTAAACCAAGACCTAAAGCCGTAGATTGATAATTACTATTATTTTCTAGTAGCGCATTATAAAATGGGTCTTCATCTTTCAATTGATGTTGCGCTTCAAGTGCAAAAATATTTTTTTCATTAAGTGTATAATAATAATTTAAATTTTGATTGATGCTAAAGGTTTCTGATTCATCTAACTGATCAATTGAGCCAATAACAGATGATAAATAATTCTGATCCTGCGATTCATTAGTTACCCTACCTAAAACCTCATAATCAACCTGATTATTAACATTAGGGTTATATTTTATTGAAAATTTAGCAATTCCTAACTCACTGGATTGTGCTGTGTTAGTCTGGGTATTTTCATCAGGAATATTTTCGGTCAATCCAACATATTGTGTGCTATTATTTTGTTGAATTTCTGTCTCACTATTTGTCAAAATTAAAAAAGCCGAATAATCTAATTTCTTAGATGGAGAAAAACTTGAATTAATCGCAATAAACTCAGTATTTATATCCTTAGCTCTATTGTTTTGAAGTTGTAAGAAGCTAAGATTATTATTTCCCAAAGAAATATTTGTTCCGCTTTTTCCGCTAGGCCTGTTGAATCCACCTGAAAATTTCCAAAAATCTCTTCTTGTAAATGCTTGCTCGCCAATATTATTTAAATCTCCTATCACGTTGATGCTATATGTCGGACTATAAAAAAATAGTTTTGGTTGAAAAATGTATAAATCCAGATCTTGATTTTGGGTGTAATTTGGTGATTCACCAGATCCCGCTAAAATATCACCAAACCAGAATTTATCTTTACCCTTTTTCAGTTTAATATTTATTGCAATATTGTCTTGATTATTTTGAACAGAACTTAATTGTCCAACCTCAGAATAATTTTTCAATATCTGAACTTTATCAACAGCATTTGAGGGTATATTTTTTGATGCAATTTTTGAATCTCCGTCGAAAAAATCTTTTCCCTCAACCATAATTTTGGTAACAGCTTTTCCCTCTACTTCAATTTCCCCATCATCGTTAATTTCAACACCTGGTAAATTTTTTAAAACATCCTCTAATTTTCTTTCGGTACCAGTTTTGAAAGAATCAGCATCATACACCAATGTATCACCGCTAATTACAACTGGCATCTCATAGGTCAATTCAACAGCGTCAAGCTGATTGTTTTGCATAAGAGAAAAGTTTTTAAATATATCTTTTTCTTGGGTTGAAAGCGTTTGTGAAAAAGTAGACATTCCTATATAACTAACCTGTAAATTATAGATTGTATTTTTTTTAAGCGATAATTTATAATTCCCATTATCATCTGACATGGCGAATGTTTCTAAAGAGTTGGATTCAGAATTTATTAGTATAATATTGGCTAGCTCTAGTGGTGTACCAATACTATCTGTTACCTTTCCAGACATTTTTATCTGTGAAAAAATTATAGAATTTGTAAAAAGAAATAGTAGAAATAAGCTTTTTTTCATTTTATTGAATGTTAGTTACTGGCTTTAGCATTTGCTTAGGCACTCTTGGATTCATTATTTTAAACCACAGAACGGGAATGAAGGATAATAAAATACTTGTTGGGTATCCGAATGGAAGTTGAGGGGATTCACCAATAGATTTTAGATTTTGAAATTTAGTGACTGAAATTCTATGATGGTCACTATGCCTGGTCAATTCATAAAGAACAATTCTACCTAATATATGATTAGAATTCCAAGAATGTATATCTGTCACTCTCTCGTATCTCCCATTTGATAATTTTTTTCTTAGCAAGCCATAGTGTTCAATATAATTTACACACTCAAACATTAGAATTGAAAAAATTGCAACCGAAAAAACAAATATTAATCCTTGGACCGAAAAAACTATAAATACAAGTAGCATATACATAAACTGAATAATTGCATACCAAAGCATGTCATTATAAATGGAAAAAAAGGAAAAATTATTTTTATCTAATCTTTTTCTTTGGATTTCTATTGCTGAAACAATCTCACCTTTTATAGCACTGATCCAAAAGGAGTAAAGAGGTTGATTGTATTTAGCTGTTACAGGGTCTTCATTTGTAGCAACTTTTAAATGATGACCAAAGTTATGTTCCAAATAAAAATGCATATATAACGATGGAATAAGTAAAAATTTTCCAAATAATCTTTCGTATGTTTTACTTCTGTGACATAATTCATGCGCAACATTTATACCGTTTGAAACAACTACTAATCCAACAGTGATAATAGCAATAAAAAATTCTAACGAGAATAAATCATGGTTTTTTAAAAAAACCAATGAGTAAATTAATATGCCGAAGACAAGCGGTATGTTTATGTAAAGCATTAAATCAAAAATCCAGTGAGTCGACTTATCGGTTCTTTCTTTTTCCAATTCATCAATTTTAAAAAAAGTTAAAATATGCTCTATAATGGGAATTATTATGAA
>CABWYN010000013.1 GCA_902509675.1 uncultured Bacteroidota bacterium
GGAGAAGACGGTGCAGCTGGATGGACATTCATCGATGCTGGTGGTCTTGAAACGGGCTGGACTTTAGACACAGCTAACGGCCCTAGTGGTCAAACACTTGACCATTATTACCTACCAGCAAACGCTTCATATAATGACTGGGCAGTATCCCCTTCATATGACACTTCATCACTTTCTGATGCAACTGTCTCATATTTTGAGGAGTGTGTTTGGTGTGCTGACTCTGTCGGTCATAATGTATATTATTCAATTGATTATGCAGGCGATGCAACTACAGCTACATGGGTGGCATTATTTGAAGGCATTAATACTGATGCAGAGGATGTAGGTGGGGCAGATTTGGGAGTCCAAAGCACATATAGTATTCCAAGCGCTGAAAGTATAGTAATTGCATTTAATTATGTAGGTACCTACGGAGGAGAGTGGAATATTGATGATGTATGTATTGATGGAACACTATCAACTACAAACACGGAACTATTGGATATGAGAATCTATCCAAATCCAGTTGACGGTAACTATGTTACTATTCAATCACCTGTACAAGGAGTGAAGGAAATTGAGGTATATACAGTGACTGGTAGAAAAATACTACAAACAGTTCTTACAGAAAACAAACTTGATGTAAGCTCGTTTAATAGTGGTTTCTACATGGTTAAAGTAACAATCAATGGACAGAGTAAATTATCGAAATTAGTAGTTAGATAATTTATTAGATCTTATTTAATAAAAAGAATGCCAGATAAAGTATTTTATCTGGCATTTTTAATAACTTATTTAAATTATGAGAAATTTATTTATTTTAATTTTTTTCTGTATTCCCTTATTAGCGTGTTCTCAAAATAATGGGAATTTAAAAGACAAGTATGCTGATTATTTTTTAATTGGAGCAACTATTAACCAAGAAGATTATCAAATTATCGACAAGGATGAAAAAGTTTTAAAAATTGTGTCAGAAAACTTTAATTCGTTAACACCAGAAAATTCAATGAAGTGGATGCATTCACATCCCGAATATTCAAAATTTACATTTTCAAATGCCCAAAAGATAACAGATTTTGCAAAGGATAATGACATGTATTTATTAGGCCATACTTTGGTTTGGCATAATCAAGTTCCTGAATATATTTCTGAAATTAACGATAGGGGTAAATTCAACCTACATCTAAAAAATCACATATTTCAACTAGTTACAAGATTCAAAGGAAAAGTTAATATGTGGGACGTCGTTAATGAGGCCCTAAATGATGATGGGACATTAAGGGAAACAGTTTTTTTAAATATGATGGGTGATGATTACATCGATAAAGCATTTCAGTACGCTAATGATTCAGACCCGAATGTAGAGCTAGCCTATAATGATTATAATTTATATAAACCCAAAAAAAGAGCTGGAGCAATTAGGATTATAAACTCTTTAAAAGATAAAGGTATCAGAATTGATGCAGTAGGAATTCAAGCCCACTGGGATCTTCATTTTCCAAGTATTCAGGAAATAGAGAAAACTATAATTGAGCTAGCTGCAACAGGAGTTGATGTAATGATTACAGAACTTGATATTACTGTGATTCCAAACCCCTATGAGTTGGCAGGTATAGCAAGAGAAGAATTTAAAAAATTTGAAGGAGATAAAAAATGGGACCCATACCAATCTGGAATTCCTGAAAACGTGCAAAAAAAATTGACTAAAAGGTATAAAGATATTTTTGAGCTATTTGTAAAACATCATGATAAAATTAGCAGAGTTACATTTTGGGGGACCACTGATAAATATACATGGAGGAATCAAAACCCGATTAACAATAGAGCTGATTATCCCTTATTGTTTGACAGAGAATACAAAAAGAAGCCTGCTTTCTTTGAATTGCTAAATATTGACTTTTCAAAAATCAAATAATATATGACAACACAGCCGCTTTCAATAAAAGAGAAAATTGGGTATAGCCTTGGAGACTTGTCTGCTAATCTTGTTTTTCAAACACTAATCACTTACTTAGCTTATTTTTATACCGACATATATGGGCTGGAGGCAGATGATGCAACTGCCATCATTTTTTTTGTTGGTACTGTTGCTGCCATTGGATTTAATCCTATAGTGGGCGCATTAGCTGACAGAACAAACAGCAGGTGGGGAAAATTTAGACCCTGGATTTTATGGACAGCTATCCCCTTAGGAATTACTTCAGTTTTAGCATTTACAACACCTGATTTTTCATATAACGGAAAGGTCATTTATGCCGTAATTACCTATACTTTACTGCTGTTATTATATGCTGGAAGTAACCTTCCTTATTCGGCTCTAAGTGGAGTGATCACAGGAGACATGAAGGAGCGAAATAGTATCTCTTCATACAGGTTTGTAGCTGTTATGTTTGCACAATTTTTTGTTCAGGTTTTTATGCTACCTATTATTATTTATGCCGGAGATGGAGATAAGGCCTTAGGTCTCGAAATTACAATGACTTGGCTTGCAATAATTGGGACGATACTTTTGTTAATCACTTTTATCACCACAAAGGAAAGAATTGTTCCTACTCAAGAGCAATCCTCAAGTTTACTTGACGATATTAAAGACTTAATTAAAAATATTCCATGGGTAATTATGTTGACTGTAACCACCCTGTTGTTTATAACACTTTCAATGAAGGGAGGAGCTTATGTTTATTATTTTGAAAACTATGCTTCAAAAAATTCCTTAAGTGATTTCATTTCACCCATCCTTGATTTTTTATCCAGAATTGGAATTGATTTTTTTGGCAATGATCCCGTTTCAGCTGGATTTGGTCTTTTTAATGCTGGAGGTATAATATTTATGATTATCGGAATTGGCTTGTCAAAAATGTTAGCTGACCGGTATGGTAAAAGAAATGTTTTTGGATTTTTTCTTTTTATTTCGACATTATTCATACTAGTATTTTATATACTCTCTCCTGAATCGATTGGTTTAATTTTTGGAGCTCAAATATTTCATGGATTCTTTTACGGAATAACAATACCGCTACTTTGGGCAATGATTGCAGATGTTGCGGATTATTCTGAGTGGAAGAATAATAGACGAGCAACTGCAATTATTTTTTCTGCCATGATGGTTGGATTAAAATTAGGATTAAGCATAGGTGGCGCTTTGGTTGCATTAATCTTAGGAAACTATGGATATCAACCCAATATAATAGGCGAGCAATCAGAATCCGCAATTTTAGGAACAAAAATGTTGGTAAGTATTTACCCATCTATCCCCTTTTTATTAGCGGTAGGATTACTTTTCTTTTATGTTATTGATAAGAATCTTGAGAATAAAATTGAAAAAGAATTGTCAATAAGAAGAAATAAATAGTAAATACATCATGCCAGAAGACAGTATTAATCACATTGATTTTGATGAGCTTAACAAAAAGGCTACTTCGTTACCTATTGTAACACACCTTTACACAGCAGACCCTTCTGCTCACGTGTTCGAAAATAAAATTTACATATATCCGTCTCACGATATTGATGCAGGTGAAGCATTCGATGATTTAGGAAGCCATTTCGCTATGGAAGATTACCATGTTTTTTCAATGGATCATATTGAAGGAGATGTAAAAGATCATGGAATAGCACTACATGTTAATGATGTAAAATGGGCAGAAAAACAAATGTGGGCCCCAGATGCTAATGAAAAAGATGGTAAATATTATTTGTTTTTCCCAGCCAAAGATTACGACGGAATTTTCCGTATTGGAGTAGCTATAAGCGATTTACCATATGGTCCTTTTACCCCACAACCAGATGCAATAAAGGGAAGCTTTTCAATTGATCCAGCTGTCTTTAAAGACGATGACGGCAGTTATTATATGTACTTTGGAGGTATATGGGGTGGTCAATTACAAAGATGGAGAAATGGAGTTTTCAATGCTAGTCACCCAGACAGCCCAACAGCTTTTTTACCTAAGGATAATGAGCCCGCTTTACTTCCTTTTATTGCTAAGATGACAGATGATTTGCTGCAGTTTGATGAGTCCCCCAAGGAAGTTGAAATAGTAGATGAAAATGGAAATTTATTATTATCAGGGGATAATAACAGGCGGTTTTTTGAGGCAGCCTGGTTACATAAATATAAGGGTAAATACTATTTTTCTTATTCAACGGGTGACACACATTTTATATGTTATGCCATTGGTAATAATCCATACGGTCCTTTCACTTACAGCGGCAGAATATTAAACCCAGTAGTTGGCTGGACATCTCATCATTCAATTTGTGAATTTAAAGGAAAGTGGTACCTGTTTTATCATGACTCGTCTCTCTCAAAAGGAGTTACACATTTGAGATCAGTAAAAATTGCGGAAATTAAATATAATGAAGATGGTACTATTCAAACACTAGACCCTTACCTTTAATTATCAGCATCGTATAGTGCTTTGAGCACTGAATAATATGCCTCTTTTCTAGAATAATCTTTATTTACCATCCAGGCTTTTTGATTTTTTCTCCATCCCCCATATGGAATATCATCTCTGAACCCCCAGTCACTAATTAATTTAACTCCAGATTCTTTTGCTGTTTTAACAAGGTTGTAGTAAATTTTATTTTGTTCCTCAAAAAACCATTCCCAATCGTCCTCTGACTTTATGACATCTGAAACTTTTTTCCGTTTATCACCCTTACCCCAAAGATTTAGACCCACATCGAGCTCAGTGATATAGACCTCAACACCAAGGTTAATAAATCTTAATATATTTTTTCTTAAACTTTCATAATTATAGTCTATTCCTGCATTTAAATGACATTGAAAACCAACAGCATCTACCCGAACACCAGTATTTTTTAAATGCTTTATTAGTTGGTACATACCATCAGCTTTTTTACCGCCAAAGGCAATATTAAAATCTCTAATTTCCAATTTTGCGTCGGTTAATTTTGAAGCAACATCAAAAACTTTTCTGACAAATATCGGATGCTCGTTATTAATTTTTTGTTCTCCCTCAAGCCCTGACATATCTTTTTCAAATCCCATGTCCATCCACTTACAATCCTCTTTTTCATTTCCAGAAACTCGATAGCCACCAGACTTACCCATAGCAAAAATTTCATTTATTACATTGAAGACATCAACCTTATGTTTATTATCATTAGAATTTAAAACTTCAGAAACAAATTTCTCAATAATTAATTCCAACTCGTTTGATGAGTAATTTGATTTTGAAAACCAACTGGGGAAATATTTATTAGGAAAAATTAAGCAATGATGCATAATATGAAACTCATTTTCTATCCCCCAATTTACTAACTCATCAAAGTATTTTGTTTCAACATTAAAGTCTTTTAAAGAAACAGGTTTTTTCTTTGGCCAAAATCCACCATCCCAGGCAGGATATATCGAGGGCTGAATTCCAGTATAATTATTTAAAACAAATTCTCTATTTCTATCTGCCTCAGTTCCGCGTAAAATAGCTTTGTTTCTTTCTCCTCTTACCTGTGTTGTAATAATCATCTCACCAGAATAATCTTTAAGAAACAAATTCTTATTATAATTTTGAGAAAACAGGGTATTGGTAATTAATAAAATTACCATTGAAACACATATAAATTGGTTTTTCATAATCAATATTTAACCATTAATAAAGTTATGATAATAATTAAATTTTATTGATATTTAACGAATAAGAAATCAAACGAACTCATGAGGACCCTTAGAATTTTAAAATTTTTTTTATTTATCAATTTACTTTTACTTTCTGCATTTGTCTATTCACAAGAAAATAATAAACCAAATATATTATTTATATCTGTCGATGATTTGAAGCCAAGTATCGGCAGCTTTGGAGATGATTTTGCTGTAACTCCAAATATCGATAAGCTTTCTGAAACTTCAACTGTATTTTTAAATAATCATACTCAGCTTGCAATTTGTGCTGCGTCTAGAGTTAGCTTCTTAACCGGATTAAGACCTGATAAAACTAAAGTTTGGGATTTAAAAACAAAAATGAGAGATGTGAATCCTGAGGTACTAACACTTCCAGAACACTTTAAAAATAACGGATATCAAACAATTGGTGTTGGTAAAATCTATGACCCTAGAGCTGTAGATAGTGGAAGAGATAGACGATCTTGGTCTACCCCGTTTATTACCCAAAATCAGTTAAAGTTTTCAGACGGATATAAGTTTCCATCGGGAGGTTTTTATCAAGGAAAAGAGAATAGAGAAATTCGTTCAAAACTCAGACAAGAGGCCATTGAAAAAGGGATTAGTAATTTAAATAAATATGAATCTGAAAGGTATAAGCCTCCCTATGAAAATGCTGATGTGCCCGACGGTGCTTATATGGATGGTGCAATTGCAAATAGAGCAGTTGAATTAATTGATCAGATGGATAACTCAAAACCGTTTTTTTTAGCAGTTGGTTTTTTAAGACCCCACATGCCTTTTAATGCACCTACAAAATACTGGGATATGTATAATGAGGAAGAGATTCAGTTGGCACCATTTAGAACAAAAAGTAAAAATCCAGTTGACCTTGCTTATAAAGGCGGGTGGGAAATAAGCACATATAAAACACCAGAATTTGAATATATAGAAAATGAGGAGGGGCTGCTGATATTACCTGATAACATTCAGAGAAAACTTATTCATGGATATTATGCCGCAACCAGTTATATTGATGCTCAAATAGGGATTGTCCTTAAAAAACTAAAAGAAAAGGGGCTTGATAAAAACACAATAATCGTTTTATGGGGAGATCATGGTTTTCACCTAGGAGATCATAGTCAATGGACCAAGCACACAAACTTTGAGCAGTCAACAAGATCCCCATTATTGATTAAAGACCCTAGAGTAAATAAGATGATTAATGTTGATTCACCCACAGAATTTATTGATGTATTTCCAACTCTTTGTGAGTTAGCGGAACTTGAAACCCCAAAAGAATTAGACGGCATAAGTTTAAAGCCTCAAATATTAGGAGAGCAAATAACTTCAAAAATATTTGCTGTCAGTCAATACCCAAGAGGAGGAAACATGAGGGGCTTTATAATGGGTTATAGCTTTAGAACAAAAAGACATAGATACACTGTTTGGGTCAATAATAAAAAGAGTTCTGAACCAATATACATTGAAGATATATATGCTGAAGAATTATATGATTACATGAATGACCCTTTAGAAACTGAGAATATAATTGATGATTCAGACCAACAAAGAACCAAAACCACATTTCAAACATTGGCAGCTCGATTTTTTAATTCGCAAATTGTAACTGAGCCCGAGCTGATTGTAAATACGCCAAAAATTAATATCGCAAAACCAAGCCCAAATAATAAATGGGCAAATCAAAGATCAAAAACTATTAGTCAATACATTTCATCTGAAATGATGATGAATAAAAACCAGTTAAAATTTTTACAGCAAGTCTTGTATGATAAATACGCTAGAAATAATGAAATGACAGCTGAAAACAAATTATCAAAGGATCAAACCGAAGCTGTATACAAAGAAAACTTTTCAATAGCTTCTCAGGAATTACTTAGTAGATTCACAAAAAAACAATTTGAAAGAATAAGTGAATTAGAAAGTCAAAAAATAAAGCAATTAAGGAATTAGTCACAGTAATAATGTATAAATTCAGATTCTTTTTAGTTTCTTTTTTTCTTCTTTTAAGCTCTGTTTTATTTTCCCAAAATAATAAAGTTTTTATAAAACCCGAGAAGGTTCTGTATAAGTCTACTGAGCAAGGAGACCTGAATTTATATTTTTATAGACCACTAAACTTTGACACCTCTAAAACATATAACTGTATTATATTTTTTCATGGAGGTGCATGGAATAATGGTAATTACAAGCAGTTTGAGCGTCAGGCAATGTATTTTGCGTCACGTGGGATGATAGCCATTTCAGCAGAATACCGAATTAAAAGTAAACATGGGACAACTCCTTTTGAATCAATCGAAGATGCAAAATCAGCAATACGATTTGTGAGAAAAAACTCTAAGTCATATTCTATTAATAATCAGAGAATTGCTGCATCAGGAGGTTCTGCTGGTGGACATTTAGCTGCTTCTACAGCTAATGTTAAAGGATTTGATAATTCAAATGAGAACTTAGAAGTTAGCTCTAAGCCTAATGCCCTGGTTCTATACAACCCTGTTCTTGATACAGGTCCTGATGCATGGGGATATTATTCTTTTTTGAGAAGAATGGACGGTAAGATGATTAAAAATCCAATTGATGGTTCTCCTTTTCACGGTATCACTAAAGATTCTCCCCCAACTATTATTTTGACCGGAACAAATGATAAAATTGTTTCGGTAGAAATGATAAACAGATATAAGAGAAAAATGGAATCTTATGGCCTAAGATGTGATGTTGTTTATTACAAGGGAGCTGAACATTCATTTTTTAATAAGGGTAAAGACTTTATAGACACATTGTTAAAATCGGATATTTTTTTAAAATCAAATTGGTATTTAGAGGGATTGCCAACTGTTAAAAAACAATATCAGTAAATTTTATATGAACACTTTTCACAACTATCCTGTGAAGTAACCCAGGACGCCAATAATCAATACAACTAAAATTACAGAAAGAATAACATCAATTGTCTCGTAACTATTTTTATTTTCTAGTTTTTGTTCTTTCGTTAATGTCCCAAAGGATAATCCGACGATTTTTTGATACTCTGGCTCAGAGGTAAACAGCGTGACTGAAACGCAGAGTAAGACCGAAAAGATAAACATGAGAATTGCCATGTGAGAAAAATTAATCGTAGCAAAAATATAAATATAGCTGTCTAAAATTACCCCTGAGCTTATTTCAGGTTGAAAATAAATCTCAGATCCAAGCCTTAAAATTAATAATATAAGTCCAGAAAGTAATGTTGTTATTGCAGCTTGAGAGTTAACCCTTTTCCATATTATACCCAGCAAGAATACAGCTGCAACTGGAGGTGCTATATAAGATTGAACATTTTGAAGATATTGATACATTACTCCTCCACCTATTTTTTCCATAATTGGAATCCATATAATTCCAAGAACAACAATTATTGAAGTTGCTATTTTCCCAACGTTTAATAATTTTTTTTCAGATTCATTAGGCCTTAATTTTTTATAAATATCAATTGTAAAGATTGTTGAACAAGAATTAAATACCGACGCTAGTGAACTCATTAATGCAGCCATTAATCCTCCGGCAACCAACCCTTTTAATCCAACGGGCAGTAAAGTTTTTACAAGCATTGGAAAAGCTCGATCGGCTTTTTCTATTCCAAAAA
This sequence comes from uncultured Bacteroidota bacterium, assembly GCA_902509675.1. Classification (GTDB taxonomy): domain Bacteria; phylum Bacteroidota; class Bacteroidia; order Flavobacteriales; family Flavobacteriaceae; genus MED-G13. The sequence continues at coordinate 9,249 of CABWYN010000013.1, forward strand.
TTTCAGGGTTTTTAACAGACAGAGCAAAAGCAATAATTCCTGGAATTAAAAAAATAAATATCGGCAGTAATTTGAGATATGCACCAAATATAGCACCCCGTCTTCCGATTTTAATATTATTAGCAGCCAGTGTTCTTTGTACAATATATTGATCCGTACACCAATACCATATTCCAACAATGGTACCTCCGAACAAAAGACCTGTCCATGGGAAATCAGGGTCATTCATTGGTCTCCACATATTAAAATGATCAGGGCTTTCAGAAATTACAATTGCTCTTAATTCATTCCAACCACCAACTTCTTGAAGCCCTAAATAAGTTATTATAATTGATCCTAAAATTAGAACTACAGCCTGTAGTGTTTCTGTATAAATTACTGCTTTCATTCCTCCAATAATAGTATAAATACCAGTGAATATAACCACACCAATAGCTCCATACCAAAACGGTATTGCTAACAGCTCAGAAACAACAATACCTCCTGCATAAATTGTAACAGAAACTTTTGTAAGTACATAGGCTATAAGTGAAAAGAGAGAAAGAAACCATCTTGATTTTGAATCGAATCTCTTCTCCAAAAACTCAGGCATTGTAAAAGCACCACTACGTATATAAAAGGGCAAAAACAGCCAGCCTAATAAAAGTACTATCCAAGCATGTAATTCGTAATGAGCCATTGGAGTTCCAGATTCAAATCCAGTCCCAGCTAACCCCACAACATGTTCTGAACCGATATTTGACGCAAATATTGAAGCTCCAATTACAAACCAGCCAACATTTCTTCCAGCTAAAAAATAATCTTCTGTATTTTTATTTTTTTGTAATGCCACCCAAACAGCAACAAAAATTAGGGCAAGAAAATATATTGCTAAAACAAACCAGTCTAAACCTTCTAAAACAGACGTCAAATTATATGTATTGATTTATGATGTTTTCAAACAACTCTTGTTTACCGCTTTCAGGGCCTATTTCATTTGATTCTTTAGCAATGTCATACAGATCCTTTAACTTCAATTTTCCATTTTCGAAGTCTTTACCTTGTCCACCGTCAAAAGTTTTGTATCGGTTCTTTCTAAGCTCTGCATATGAGGATGAGGAAATTATTTTATCGGCTGTTATTAATGCACGAGCAAATGTATCAGCCCCTCCAATATGAGCATAAAAAATATCTTCAATATCTGTTGAGTTTCTTCTAATTTTGGCGTCAAAATTAATACCTCCCCCCTTTAGACCTCCAGCTTCTAGAAACACTAGCATTGCCTCTGTAGTTTCCTGGATATTATTTGGGAATTGATCGGTATCCCATCCGTTTTGATAGTCACCTCTATTTGCGTCAATGCTTCCCAGCATACCTGCCTTAGCAGCCACTGCTAATTCGTGTTGCATAGTGTGTTGCGCAAGAGTTGCATGGTTAACTTCAATATTAAGTTTAAAATCTTTATCTAATCCGTATTCTTTTAAAAATCCAATTGCAGTTGCCGAATCAAAATCATATTGATGTTTCATGGGCTCCATTGGTTTAGGTTCAATAAAAAATGTCCCTTTAAATCCTTGACCCCTTGCGTAGTCTCTCGCCATTGTTAAAAATTGGCCCATGTGATCAAGTTCTCGTCCCATGTCAGTGTTTAGTAAAGACATATATCCTTCACGACCCCCCCAAAAAACATAATTTTCTCCGTTTAGAGCTATGGTTGCATCTAGAGCTAACTTTACCTGTGCGCCAGCCCTAGCAACTATATTAAAGTTAGGGTTGGTAGCTGCTCCATTCATATATCTCGGGTTAGAAAAACAGTTTGCTGTTCCCCAAAGAAGTTTTATCCCAGTATCGTTTTTCTTTTCTTTGATATAATTTACAATTGTATTTAATCTTTTTTCAGATTCAGAAAATGTATCCCCCTCTTTTACCAAATCATAATCATGAAAGCAGAAATAATTAAAGCCCATTTTTTGAATAAATTCAAATGCAGCATCTGCCTTATCTTTTGCTGCTTGTATGGGATCTGGAGACTTATCCCATTCAAAATTTTGTGTACCGGGCCCAAATGGATCTGACCCCACACCACAGAATGTATGCCAGTAAGCAATAGCAAACTTAAAATGTTCTTTCATTGTTTTTCCAGCTACAATTTTATTTGGATCATAGTATTTAAAAGCCAGCGGATTATCTGAATCACGCCCCTCAAATTCAATTTTCTTTATTCCTTTATAATATTCTTTACTCATAATTAAACTATTTGTTTTTTAAAATTCCATCTAAATCTTTTTTCCATCTAAAATATGCCTCTTGATATTCAGACTTATTTTTTAAGGGTGAGAATGTCATTACATGATCATTTTCAGCAATTTTTTTTCTAAAATTACTTAAGTTGCTATTAGATATTCCCGCTGCTCTTGCCGCACCAAACGCCCCGGTTGTGTTATAAATTTCTATTTCTTGACCAATTAAGGTAGCTACTGTATTGGCAAATATTTTTGAACGGAATAAGTTGTCATTTCCTGCTCTTAAAACATTAATTGGCGAGTTGTCATTTTTTAAAATTTCCATTCCGAACATAAATGAAAATGCAATACCTTCTAATGATGACCGATATAGATGGCCATGACTATGTTGATTCAGGTTTAAGTTGCAAATGTGTGTTCCGATATTTTTATTATTTAACATTCTTTCAGATCCGTTTCCAAAAGGGATAACCGAAAGACCGTCAGAACCTACATTAATAGCAGATGCTTTCTCATTCATTTTTTCATAAGAGTCCTCAATACTGTGATTCCTTAACCATCTGTATTGAATTCCTGCTCCGTTAATGCAAAGTAATTTACCAATACTTTTTAAATCATTACTATAGTTAACATGTGCAAAATGATTTATTCTAGAAGGCTCACTAGAGTTTAAGTTATCTGTGATTGAGTAGATAACTCCCGATGTTCCTCCAGAAGCTGCAGCTTCACCTGGGTTAAACACATTTAGGGACAGTGCATTATTAGGTTGGTCACCTGCCCTGTAGGTTACAGGAACCCCAATCTTTAGACCTGTTTCTTCAGATGAAATAGAGCTTGTGTGTCCTTGGTTTGAAAAATTTTCAACAATATTTGGAGTTAATGAAGAATCAATTCCGTAATGTTTTAATAACCAATTTGCAGGTGTGTTGTTTTTATAATCCCAGAGTATACCTTCTGAGAGTCCATTACGAGTTGTGTTAATTTCACCTGTGAGTTTGTATGCAATATAATCTCCAGGGAGCATATATTTATAAACTTTTTCATAAACTTCAGGCTCATTTTCTTTAACCCACCTAAGCTTTGAAGCGGTAAAGTTTCCTGGTGAATTTAACAAATGAGACATACATTTTTGCTCTCCAATTTCATTGAATGCTTTTGCTCCAATTTCAACAGCCCTACTGTCACACCATATTATGGAATCTCTCAACACCTCACCATTCTTATCAACGACAACAAGTCCATGCATTTGATAAGATATCCCAATCGAGATTATTTTTTTTGAATCTACCGAGGATTCTGTGCAAACCCTTTTTATAGCTTTACAAGTATATTTCCACCAAATATTGGGATCTTGTTCTGCCCAATCATTTTTTGGTGAATTGATGTTCATTTCGTTCTTAGGCTCGTGAACACTTAGGATACTCTTCCCAGAGTCTGCCTCGACCAATGCTGCTTTAACGGATGAGCTTCCAATATCTAATCCTAAATAATACATGTTAATCAAAAAGGGTTAATTTAATTATATTAAATATAAAAAAATAGGTAACTAAATCTTTAAAAAAGACTATTTATTTAAGAGCATATCAACTGTAGCAATAGTTCTAAATCCAGTGTGGTCAGAACCCGAATCAATGCTTACTCCCATTCTAGCTGAAATCCTATAACTAGCACAATAAGAATCATGACACAAAAATGAACCACCCTTCATTACATGTTGAGTCTCAAAGGGGTTACTTGGATTGTAACAACTACTAGCTCCTTTTGGATTATTTAATTCAGTGGACGAGTCTAATTCACGGTAATAGTTTATGTTAAACAGATCGTCTGTAATTTCCCAGACATTACCTATCATATCATAAATCCCAATACTATTAGCTGGATATGATTTTACAGGAGCAATCATTTTAAATCCGTCGCTACCCTCATTTACAACAGGGAAGTTTCCTTGCCAAGTATTCGCATTTGAATCAAGTAAGTCAACATTGTCTCCCCATGTATAAATAGCATTTTTAAAATTTCCTTGTGCTGCAGATTCCCACTCTGCTTCGGTTGGTAATCTCCTATTGGCCCATTTACAATAGGCCAGTGCGTCTTCATAAGCAATATGAACAACAGGGAAATTTTCTTTATTTTCAATAGACGATCCTGGACCTTTTGGAGTCCGCCAATTTGCTCCTATTTGCCATTTCCACCATTGAAAATAATTGTTCATACCAACAACCTCTTTTACATCTTCATTAAATATTAAGCTCCCAGGTTGAAGAATAGAATCGTGTGGCTTAGGGGTTCCAGGTGGAAGGTTTTTTTTCATTTCTCCCCAATCTATTTTTCTTTCAGCGATTGTGATATACCCTGTTTCCGCTACAAACTTTTTGAATTGTTTATTGGTAACCTCGGTGATATCGATAAAAAAACCATCAACATAAACATTATGAGAAGGCTTTTCTCGCATCATTGAATATTGGTCATCAATTTTAGCTCCCTTAGTGTAGGATTTCCCTTCAACCCAAACCATACCGTTGGGCGGAGTGAATGATATTTCTTTTTCTAAATGGTTACAACTAGTAAATAAAAAAGAAATTAGAATTAAAAATTTTAAGTTTTTTAACATTTAACAGTTTTAGTTTCTGCTAAACTTTGCAAGATCTGGGTGAAAGTAAAATGGTAAACCGAATGGCTTTACAAAATCTTTAAGTTCATCAGAAGCAGTTCCATATACATCTATCTTATTAATTGTGAAGTGTTCCATAAATTTCACAAAATGGGTTTCTAACACCCCACCTTCAGAGACATTTTTACCATGCTCCATCATAGCTTCTCCGTCTAGATACCTCTCAATTAAAATAATTTTATCATTTGATTTGTAAAATCCCCAACCTAGTGAATTCAACTCATTTGCATTAATTGCATCGGTATAGTACTGAGAAAACTGAGCAATCTCTTTATCAGATTTCTCATCATTTGATTCCATTTCCACAACAAAAATAATTTCATTCTTATTGTATTTGCTTTTTTCTGGCACCTCACAATTAAATACTAAGGCCATTAAAATTACAGTCAATATTATTTTTTTCATTTCTTTTTTTTGGTTATTGTCTGAAATTAATCAAAAATTTGATAACTTAAAATTTATAATAAAAAAGAAAGCTATGCCAAGTAAATTTTTCGGAAATAGATTTGATAAAAACTCAAATAATGACACCAAAGGTTCGAATAATAAATCTTCTAAAAACAAAGCAAAGAATCAAAGTAACAGAACCAAATCTGGAGGTGTTAGAAAAGTTGGAAGGGGGGGATAAAATTGGTTTCTAGTAACCGCTAGCATGCCCATCTTTTCTGGATTCAGACGCCCCAAAATATACACCCATTTCTTTGTCATATTTTATGGCTTGATACCCACCAAATGAGCCTAGACTAAAAATCACTTTATGTCCATATTTCATTAATTTTCTAATTTCCTTGTAGTCAAACCCAGACTCTAATGAAAGCTCTCCGCCATCTGTCATTTCACCACCTGTAGGTTGCTGGCCGGAAACATGCCTAATTCTTGGTGCATCACCCGCTTCTTGTAAATTCATTTCAAAATCTATTAAATTTATAACCACTTGTGCATGCCCTTGGGGCTGCATGGCACCACCCATTAAACCAAAACTCACATATGGCTCCCCATCTTTGGTAATAAAAGCGGGAATAATTGTATGGAATGGTCTTTTTTCAGGCTCATAAACATTAAAATGCCCCTCGTCAAGTGAAAATAATTCACCTCTATCTTGCAGCATAAACCCAAGCCCGGTCGGGACCATTCCAGACCCCATTCCTCTATAATTACTTTGAATTAATGAAACCATATTCCCTTCACTGTCTCCAGTTGTTAGATAAATTGTATCTCCGTTTTCAATCTCCCCAGCATTTACGCTTAATGCTGCTTTTACCTTGCTTATCTCGGGCAATCTCTTGTTTGCGTACTCTTTTGAAATTAAATAATCAACAGGAACTTCATTAAAGCTCATATCAGAATAATATTTTGCCCTGTCAGCGAATGCAATTTTTTTTGCCTCAACAAAATGATGTATATATTCAGCAGACCCAAACCCCATTGATTTAATATCAAAATTCTCTAACATATTTAAAATTTGTAAAGCGGCAATTCCTTGTCCATTTGGGGGCAATTCCCACACATCATAGCCTCTGTAATTAGTTGACACAGGATCAATCCAATCTGACTTATGATTTTTTAAATCATCGTATGAAAGGAAACCACCTTGAGCTATTATAAAATCAGAAATTCTTTTTGCAACAGTGCCCTCGTAAAAGCCACTTCTTCCTTTTTTAGAAATTAATTTTAATGTGTTTGCTAAATCCGCGTTTTTGAATAGTTGGCCTTTTTTAGGAGTTGATTCACCAACATAGTAAGTTTCCTTAAAGTTTGGATATTTATGAAAATTTTTATCAGCTACACTCATATAATACGAAACAAGTTCTGTTACCGGGAATCCATTTTGAGCATAATTAATAGCAGGATTTAGGATTTTTTTTATGCTAAGTTTACCAAATTTTTCGTGCATCTCAAACCATCCATCTACACACCCAGGAACACTTACCGGCAAGGGCCCATAGGCAGGAATAGTGGTAAGATTATTTTTTTTAAAATAATCTAAGGTTAGATTTTTTGGAGATCTTCCGCTTGCATTTAAGCCGTATAATTTTTTTTCTTTCTCAATCCAAATAATTGCAAATAGGTCCCCGCCAATTCCATTTCCTGTGGGCTCCATTAGACCAATTGCGGCATTTGCAGCAATCGCTGCATCAATGGCATTTCCACCGTCTTTTAAAATATTAATTCCAACCTGTGTAGCTAAAGGGTGGCTTGTAGCAACCATTCCGTTCTCAGCGATTATTTCAGACCTGGTTGAAAATGGCTCGCCGGTTATTCTATCTTGCGCATATGATTGTAGGCACAGTAAAGCTATAATGACGAAGGATATATTTTTCATAGTTAAGAATATTTTTAATTTTTAAAATATATAAAATATAATTGAATATCGCATTTGTTACAATAGTACAGTATACGTACTTTTGTTTTTTAGAAAACAAACTTTTGAAAAATTTATCATTAATTCTATTATTTGGTTTTTTCAACCTTTCATTTTCCCAGCAATGGAAAGAGATGGCAAATGATATTAATGTCAATGTCTATGATGTTGTTGCCGAAGCGGAATCATACTTTAAAAATATTGATAAATTAAAAAAAGGATCAGGATGGAAAGCTTACAATAGATGGCTTTACGAAAACGAACCAAAGTTTTATCCCAGTGGAGAGAGAAATATGGTTGAATCAAATTTTGCAGCTAATGAATTCAAAAAATTTGTTATTAAAAATCAGCCTTTTAAAAAATCATTGTTTGACGATGGCTGGGAAGAATTAGGGCCTCATTACATTGAAGAAGTTACGGGACATTATGCGGTTGGCTTGGGAAGGGTTGAAAGTTTTTATATTGACTCAAATAATGAAAACAGAATCTTTCTTGGATCAAGAAGTGGGGGATTTTGGAAAACGTTGGATGGAGGGGAAACATGGCAGAATACCACTGATTTTTTATTTGCATCTGGAGTAAATACTATCGCTGTTTCACCAGATGATCCTGAAAGAATTTTAATAAATGTAAGGAATTCATATAACGGAACCACCCACGGAATTTATGAATCATTTGACGGAGGAGACCACTGGTCGATTACAAATTTTAACCCTGATAACTTAAATTGGGGTGGTCTTGGTACTAACAATAGAATCTATAAAATAATGTATCACCCTACAATTCCAAATCTTGTTTTTGCAGGAACTAGTGAAGGAATATATAGATCAGAAAATAATTTTGAATCTTTCTCATTAGTCGAAATAGGAAATTCTTGGGAATATAATTATGATTATGATTATATTGAATTTCACCCAACGAATGAAAATATAATTTACGCCTCTGCATTTAACGAGGATTCTTATATTTATGTATCACAAGATAAAGGGATGACCTTTTCTTCTTCTGGCCCCTTACAAACGGATGTTTTTAACGAAAGTAATAGTAGTAATATTCAACTTTCAGTTTCAAAAGCCTGTGAAAATTGTGTGTTTGTTGGAACCAGTGATGGGGTTTGGAAATCTGAAAATATTGGGGAGAACTTCACTTTTATTGCAGATCCAGAACTTAATAATTACGGTGCGTTTACGGTGAGCGACACTGATACAAATTATATGTTATTTGGAGATATTGACACGCATAGAAGTACTGATGGTGGACAGACTTGGAATCAGGTAACTTACTGGTCAACAGGAAACGCTGATTACAATATAACTGGGCAGTATGTCCATGCAGACATTAGAGGTGCAAAAAGTTACAATGGTGTTTTTTGGGTCAATACCGACGGATTATTAGCAAAAAGTACTGATAATGGAATTACCTGGGAAATTTATGAAGGCCAATCCATTAGAGAAAATTACTGCTTAGGAGCAAGTCAATCGAATCATTTTAGATCAATTGCTGGATCGCAAGATAATGGAACAAGTATTAAAAATGAAAATACTTGGATTGAATTCTATGGAGCGGATGGAATGGAAGGAATTATTCATCCTTTAAATGATAATTGGATGATTGGTAGCCTTCAGTTTGGAGGAAAAAGAAGAACCAAGGACGGCGGATATAATCAAGATGGAGTTAATCCAGATGATTTCAGTGGTGACTGGGTCACCCCTTTGATGTATGACCCAAATGATCAAATGAAAATTTACACTATGACCAATATCTTATACAGTAGCGATGATTTTGGCTCATCTTGGACAACACTTGGAAGCACTTTTTTTTCTGGTAATATTCAGAATGCTGCAATCGCTGAAAACAATTCTGATATTATTGCGGTATCAAATTCAAACAGGCTTAAAATATCAAATGATGGAGGGTTAACATTTTCAGAGGTTTCTCAATTTCTCCCTAATCAATTTATAACAGACATTGCTTTTGATCCAAACAATGATAATACTATTATAGTTACTTATGGAAGTTATGGAAATAATAACCAAAAGGTATATATTTCAAATGACCTGGGTCAGTCATGGAATAATATAACCTATAATTTAGGAAACATGCCAATAAGAAGTGTGGTGATTGATCACACCGGGAATTCAACAATTTATTTGGGAGCTGAAATAGGGATTTATAAGAAAAGTATGTCAGAAAGTTCATGGGAATTATTTAATGAAAACCTGCCAAATACAACGGTAATGGAATTAGAAGTAGTTTACGGCTCAAACACGCTAAGAGCTGCTACTTGGGGAAGGGGATTATGGGAATATTCTTTAGATGGAAGAGAAAATTTTCCTTCAATTTTGACAACAACTATTTCTAATCAGCCTACCAATACTCAACCAAAAGAAGGGATTGATCAGCTTGTTACTTCAACAATTGAATCTGATAGTGATTTAAGTAGTGTATACATTGAATGGTCAACCGATTCAAACTCTGAAATAATTCAAATGTCTAATAGTTCTGATAATGTGTGGGTTTCAAATTCTCCTATTCCAAATTTTGAAGCTGGAACAAAAGTATTCTTCAAGGTTTTTGCGGAATCGGTTGAAGGATTATTATCTGAAACATACAATTTTATGTATGAGGTTAAGGAAGCTGTATTATGTACGCCATCCATGAATTGCGATTATAATGACGGGTTTCAATTATTTCAGTTAGCAGATATTAATAATGAATCGGGTTGTGAGGGTTACGGAGATTTTACTTCAAATTCAACTGAACTTGAACAAGGCTCAGAATATCAGTTAACTGTGACGACAGGTTATGGAGATCAATACATTAAAGTATGGATAGATTATAATGATGATTTAGATTTTACAGAAGACGAAGTAGTGCTTAATAATTATATAATAGCGCCTGGAGAAGCTGGGGGGGTATATACTGAAACCGTAGACATTAATATACCACAAGATGTGAATTTAGGAGAGCATATTTTAAGAGCAAAAGCCAATTGGAGCGGCGATGTACCGGCTGACCCATGTATTGAAACTGAATATGGTGAGACAGAAGACTACACCGTTATTATTGTGGAAGAAGCTTTAGGATTAATTCAAAATGAATTTCCGCTAAATCCAATCATTTATCCAAATCCAACAGAAAGAAACATATCAGTTGATTTAAGAGATCATTATAGTAATGTTATCATTGAACTCACGGACATATTAGGAAGAAAAATAAAAACTAATTCTTACGGTCAAGGTCAACATTTTAATTATAATATAAATGAAGAAGCTGGGATTTATTTTTTAACTGTTATTGCAGAAAATAAAAAGGTTGTATTTAGGGTGGTTAAAAATTAAAAACCCCAATATATATCAGGGTTTTTATTTTTTTTTGAGTATTATTTATTACATCATTTTTATTGTAACCTCTAGCTCAATATCGTCAAGAATTAATCGATCCCCTAGATTTTCAAAAAAACTACCAGAACCATATCTAACATTGTATTTTGATCTGTCAAAAACAAGTTTAGCAGTCATTGTGTTATTCTCTCTGTTAAAAGTAAAGTTAACATTAGCGGCATGAGTTTCACCTTTTATTGTAAGGCTACCTGTAGCATTATATTGACTTGGTCCAGCTTTACCGACCTTTCTAAGTTCAAGTTTAGAAGTTTTGAATTTATCTACTGAAAAAAAGTCATCAGACATTAAATGACCTTCTAATGATTTTTTGCCCTTGCCCGTTAGATCATCAACAGACATAGACGACATATCAACAATAAATTCCCCTCCGTTAAACTCATTATTTGTAAAGTTTAAATTTGCTGATTCAAAAGATAAAGTTCCAAAGTGGGATTTTCCTGAAATTTGATTCCCAGTCCATTTTACAGAGCTGTTTTCTAAGTCAACTGTTTGTTGAGAAAAACCGATATAGCAAGTAAGTGTAAGTAAGTATAATATTTTTTTCATGATTTTTTTAAATATTATTAATAAATAATCATGCCATAAAATTCATGAATCTATTCAAGGTTAAATTCTGTTAACACTGGTAATTCTTTATTACTAAAGTCAAAGACTGCTTGATTTTCCCAAACAGAACCATTTTCAGAGTTTTCCCCGTCCCATGCTATTAACTCAGCACCCCAATAACAAAAACCTATTCCATTACTAACCTCAGTAACCAGATTTTTCAAGTCTTTTATAAAATTTTTCTGACCCTCAGGGGTAGCTGGGTAATCTGGTAGTATAAGCTGATTTTCTAACCCCACTATATTATTAGTCCAGTCGTTCCAATCTAAAGTAAAGGGATAGGCAGTTTCGGCAATCATAATTTGTTTTCCAAAACTATCTGAAAGTTCATTTAATTGAATTCTTAATTCATTTAATGATTTTCCGTGCCAAATAGGGTAATAAGAAATTCCGATTATATCATAATCAACCTCATTTACGTTACCAAAAAACCACTGTGCATTTTCAATTCCAGCACAATGAAGAATAATTTTAGTGTCAGCAGAATTTGATCTTACAGCGTTAACACCTTGGTTTAGTATTTCAATAAATTGTCCAGAGTTATTTTCAATATTTCCATGAGGAAATAAAATACCAGTATTTATTTCATTTCCTATTTGAATATATTCTGGCTCTATTTCATTCATTATGAGATTAGTATATGAATAAACCTGATTTTTTATTTGTTCAAAATTGAAAGATTCCCACGCAGCGGGGATTTGTTGTTGACCAGGGTGCGCCCACGTGTCAGAAAAATGAGGGGTAATCCAAATTTTAAATCCCAAAGATTTCAGCTGACTTGAAAATTCTTTTACCTCTTGTAAGGAAGAGGAATTATTTGAGGGGTTAACCCACAACCTTAGCCTAATAGTATTTACTCCGTTTTGAGCCAGTGAATTTAAAAACTCTATTTCATCTCCTTGGTTATCAAAAAATAAAGGATCAAAATCTGAAATTATTGGATAAGAAGAAATATCTACAGCAGAAACTAAGTCTGTAGTATTATTGTCAACTTGATTGTTGTTCATGTCATTATTTTGACAAGAAAAAATAAATAGTAAAAAGAAAATATGGTTTAGTTTCATTAACCTAAATGTATTATTGAAAGTTTATTGATTGCTCTGTTGTCTAGATATTTTACATGGTTTGGAAAATAAAAACAATTAATCATTGCTAGGCCTAATTTACTACTGGTTGTAATTGATGGAATCATTTTCATGATAGGAAAAAATGGAGCCATTAATGAATAAAATATATTATACAATTTAGTCTTTGCTGTAATACCATTTTCAGGAATTAAAAGCCCAAGTCTTATCATGTAAGCATCTTTGAAATCTTTTTTTAAAATATAATTTTCCGTTTTTCCTTTAACATTTGCCCAACGTATTTTACTATTTTCTTTTGTGCTGGTACCTTCACCAGAAACATATGTCATAATTGCATTTGAATTAATTTCATAAACAAAATCAGCGAGTGCTTTTGTCATCTCATAGGTTACTTTAAAATAGTAACTATTATCCTGTCCAAATGATGTAATCCCCATACAATGAAAACAGGCGTCGCACTTTTTTATTTGATTTTTTAATGCTTTTAGATTTAAAAAATCTTTTAAGAGGAATTCAGAAATTTTAGAACTTTCAATTTTTGAAGAAACTCTATTTAGCAGAAATATTTTCTTTACTCTTTCGTCTTTAATACATTCTATTAAAACTGATTTACCAACCATCCCTGTACTGCCTGTGATTAATACATTCATATTTTTTTTTGTTGTAAATTAGAATAATATGTGTCAAGTTAAATTAAAATTAGTATTATTTTTCTTAAGTACAACGTTAATTTCCCCTCGTTTAAATTCACAAGAAAGCATTTATAATCCCTCAAATGAGATCATTACTTCTTTTGAAAAAACAGCTGAAAAGTTAATAGAATTAATGACCATTGAAGAAAAAGCTTCGCAAATGTTAAGTACTTCGAAGGGCCTTCCAAATTATGGAATTGAGATGTATAATTGGTGGAATGAAGCTCTTCACGGAGTAGCTAGATCTTCAAAGGCAACAGTCTTTCCTCAAGCTATTGCAATGGCAGCTACATTTGATCCAGAATTAATTCAACAAACAGCAGATGCAATTTCTACTGAAGCTCGGGCTATGCATAATATTTTCAAAGCCAAAGGGATGAGAACAGAATATACTGGCTTAACTTTTTGGTCTCCAAATATCAATATTTTCAGAGATCCAAGATGGGGACGTGGTCATGAAACGTACGGTGAAGACCCATTTTTAACGGGAAAAATTGGAACGGCATTTGTTTATGGACTTCAAGGAAACCACTATAAGTATCTAAAGGTTGCTGCAGGTGCAAAACATTTTGCTGTTCATTCTGGCCCTGAATCTAGAAGACATAGTTTTAATACAAAAGTATCTGATCAAGATTTATATGAAACCTACTTACCTGCTTTTAAAGAATTGGTTAATGCAAATGTTGAAATTGTTATGTGCGCTTATAATAGATTAAATGATGAGCCGTGTTGTGGTAGTGGTACATTATTAAATAATCTATTAAGAAAAAACTGGGGATTTAAAGGCCATGTAGTTTCAGATTGTGGTGCTATATATGATATAAAATCAAATCATAATTATACAAAATCAGATGAGGAAAGTGTTGCATATGCAATAAAGGGAGGTGTAGATTTAAATTGCGGATCATTATATAATCTTATACCAGACGCAATTGAAAAGGGATTTCTTTTAGAAGAAGAATTAGATCAATCTTTGAAAAGATTATTGGTAACCAGAATGAAATTGGGGGCTTTAAACAAAGTAGATGATAATCCATATGATGAACTGAATAAGGATGATATTAATTCTAAAGAGCATATTAAGTTGGCAAGAAATGTTGCTTCAAAGTCAATAGTATTATTGAAGAATGAAAATAATATATTACCTCTTTCAAAAGATATTAATAGGCTTTTTATCACAGGGCCAAATGCAGCAAATGTAAATACATTGTTGGGAAACTATAATGGATTGAGCTCAAATATTGTAACTCCATTAGAAGGAATAACATCAAAAGTCTCTAACGGAACAATAATCAGATTTAATAAAGGAGTTGATTTGATTCATAATAATCATGGTAGAATGGAATCTTCAGCCAGCCTAGCTGGATCGAGTGATGTAACAATTGCAATAATGGGAATTTCAGCCCTTATTGAAGGTGAGCAAGGTGATGCGGTTTCATCTGATGCAAACGGTGACAGAAGTAAAATAGCATTACCTAAGAATCAAATTAATTATTTAAAAGCTTTAAGGGAAAGATCAGGGAACAAGCCAATTATTTTAGTTATAAAATCAGGCTCTGCTATTGATCTTTCAGAAATTTATGATGAAGTAGACGCAATAATATATGCTTGGTATTTAGGAGAGCAAGGAGGAAATGCTATTGCCGATGTAATTTTTGGAGACATAAACCCCTCAGGAAAACTACCAATTACAATTCCTGAATCAATTTCTCATCTTCCAGATTATGAAGATTATAGTATGAATAATAGAACATATAGATTTACAAATTACAAGCCTATGTTTCCTTTTGGATTTGGATTAAGCTATTCTAGTTTTATTTACTCTGATCTTGTTATTGACAACAAAAATGGCCAGGAGGGGGATTCAATTATATTAAATTTCAATATTCGTAATAATAGTAAATTTTCAGGAGAAGAGGTTATTCAGCTGTATATTAAAGCTATGGACGCCCCCTTTCGTACACCTAATTCATCATTAAAATTTTTTGAGAGAATTAATCTGCAACCAGGTGAGAAAAGAAACATTAATGTGTTAGTAAAGAACGACATGTTATCGTCAATCAATGAAAATGGAGATACGGAAATTGTAAAAGGGTCTTATAAAATATTTATTGGAGGTAGTTCACCTGGGAACCGAAGTGCACAGCTGGGAAAACCAGTTCAAGAAATATCTTTTGAAATTAAATAATGCAAATATTTTAGATATTTCATTGTCCAATAAATTTTTTTTAATGCGAATTATTTTTTCATAACTTATTGATATATAGACTTACATTGACACAAAAAATATTGAAAATATTAAGCTTAATGGTGATGCTTTTTAGTATCACAGTTTTAGGTCAGGATAAATTTACAAATCCAATTATCAAAGGTGGCTACCCAGACCCTTCAATATGTAAAGTTGGTGACACTTTCTATCTCGTAAACTCGTCATTTGAATATTTTCCAGGCCTTCCTATTCATAAAAGCAAGGATCTTATTAATTGGGAGCTAATTGGTTATGGTCTTCATAGAGAATCTCAAGCTTCTTCAACGGTTAATCTTGTTGATGTTCAGTCTAACGGGGGTATACATGCTCCAACAATCAGATATAATAAAGGAGTATATTATATAATATCAACTAACGTATATTTTGATGCTGAAAAAAAGAAAGCTGATATGGTAAATTTTATCATAACAGCCAACAATCCTGCCGGTCCATGGTCTGATCCAATTCATGTTGAGGGTGCACCAGGGATTGATCCTGATTTATATTTTGATGATAACGGAAGAGTTTGGTATGTTGGGAATCAAGCGCCAGAAAATCCAAGCTTTGATGGTGAAGGTGAAATTTGGTTACAAGAATTAGATTTAAATGAATATAGTTTAATCGGTGAAAGACACTTACTGTGGAGAGGCGCCTGTGGAGGTGTATGGGCTGAAGGACCACATATGTATAAAAAAGACGGCAAATACTATTTAATTATTGCAGAGGGTGGTACAAGTTTTAATCACGCTGTTATGGTTGCTATGAGTGAAAACATTGAAGGACCTTATATTTCAAATCCAAGAAACCCAATTCTTACATCCAGACACTTGTCTTATGATAATTGGGTAAATAGTACGGGTCACGGAGATATTATTGAACTAGATGACGGTAGATATTATATGGTTCTTTTGGGGATCCGAAATGAAATTAATCGTGGTTCTAACATGGGCAGAGAAACTTTTATTGCTCCTTTAAGTTGGGAAAGAGAACCTTTTGAGTGGAAGGAAAATAAAGATTTATGGCCAGTAGTATCTCCAATTTCTGGAAAGATTGAAAAAGTAAATAAAGTAATTTTTGAAAATTCTGTTCAGGAAAATTCAAATAACTTTCGTGATGATTTTAACGCAAAAAACCTCAACTTAAAATGGAATTTTAGAAGGATTCCTTTAGAAGATATTTATAGTCTTTCCAAAAGAGCAGGTTATTTGAGAATGTATTGTAATCAAAACATAATTAAAGAAAGAAGTAGGGCAGCATTAATGGGGTTTAAACAAAAAGAAACAGACTTTGAATATTTTATAAATATGAATTTTAAGCCAGAAAAAGATAAAGCAGAGGCGGGTGTATCAATTTTTCAAAAGGATGATAATTATATAAATTTTACTGTTTTTAAAAACGAGGAAAAGATTTTTATTAAAATGTATGCTTTCCAAAATGATAAGATAATTTCGGTTTATGAACAGGAAATAGTAGATTATAAAGGAAAGATTAAACTTAAAATATCATCTGAAGAAGGCGAGTATAAATTTCTCTATTCAACCAGAGGTTTTAGATATCGTTTGCTTACTAAAATTAAAAATGATATAGTTAAGAGTGTGGGATATACAGGAGCACATATTGGTCTTTATGCCACTAGTAACGGAGATAAATCAAATGACTACGCAGATTTTGACTATATTGATTATACCAGCAAAGATCAAAAGTTGTCCGAAAATATAAAGTAGTAAATAGTATACGCAATCATACTTAAGCTTATTACCAGGCTTAATTTCATAAGATATTTATTCTCAGGATTTTTTCGAATTAGAATTCTTATGATCCAATTCAAAATAAACAAAGTGATTATAATAATCAGTGGTGTAGGCATATCTCAAAAGTAAATTAAATCCCCTTTAATCTTTTCATAAAATTATTAAATTCTTCAGAATATTTTCTGTTATTTCTAAACGATCTTACTTCATTAATTTTTAATGCATTCATTTTTTCGTTGGTTTCATCTAAGATAATATCCCTTTGATCATTTTTTTCTATAACATATGACCATATATATGGAGAGGCATTTTTATCAAACCCTTTTTGTCCAAGTTTTAAATTCCAGAAAATCAGCTCATTATTTTCATTAGTCATGATGTAGTGTCCGTTTGATAAAATGATTAGTTGTTGAATTTTTTTGTTGTCAATAAACGGGGTTAACATTTCATGATTTTTGGGAAATTTTTTCGTAAAAGAACGAGGTGATTTATCAAATAAAGAGTAGTAGGTAAACATGTAAGAATCTTCTAATTCAATTTGACTAGACCATAAAATACTGTTAAAGTAAGTAGCTCTTGTATTAATATCTTTGTATTCAATATTTTTATCCTCTAATGCTTTTGCAATATTATAGTGCGCTATTCCTTTGAACGATAAAGTAATAAGGAGATACGTTGTACTTATTGTAAGGCCGAGTGAATTATAGAGCTTTCTTTTTCTTGACAACTTGTCTTGAAATACTGTCAATATCAAAAATGTTAAAAAGGGAAGAGTATAAAACGGGTCAATAATGAATATATTTTCAATTGCAACTCTCCATTCAAACGGCCAAAAAAGTTGCGTTCCCCATGTGGTTTGTGCATCGAGTAAAGGATGTGTAATTATTGCCAGGAAAAACATTTTTAGCCAATCATAAAAACTAACATTTGAATATTTTGAATAGATTTTTTTTAAAATCCATGCTAGTAAAGGTGCTGCAATGAATGGAAATATAAGAGAATGAGAAAACCCCCTATGCATCACAGATGCGCTTAAATCATCCACAAAAAATCTAGTTACGATATCTAAATCAGGAATTGTTCCTGCAATCGCACCAAGAAATATTGCTTTATTTCCTATTTTTTTTCCTAATGTAGCCTCTGCAACAGAAGCTCCTAATACAATTTGCGTAAGTGAGTCCATAAAAAAAGGGCTTTCATAAATTTATAAAAGCCCTTCAATAATTATACCTTTAATTAGTAAGTTATCATTAAACTTTCTTCACTAACCCAGCTTGCAACAGGCTCACTTTGAATTTTATTCCAATCAGCATCTGTTTCTCGCTTTTTATTCCTTTTTTCTAAGCTACTAAAATATGATGCTCTTGACTTGCCCAAAACTACCATCATGAAATCTCCTCTATCTTCTCCTCCATATACTGGCTCTAGCATAAATCTTATGTAGTCATTATTTAGTTTTTTGTCATTTTCAATTCCTGCTTTTATATTTTCTATAAATTCACCTCTTTTACCCCAGTCCACTGAAATATTAACATGTCTTCGGTAAGGGTTTTTAGGAAGCGCCTCCGTTAGATCAGTCCCCTCAGGCATATAGCTCAGGTCCATTCTCATTCTGTACAGATGATCCATGACAACATCAGCCCCTGTTCCATCCCATGGATTATCTCCTACAATTTCACTCCATTTTGAATATACTTTAGCGTTCCATCCATTCTCACCCCATCTAGATTCACGGTAATCTGTAATTTCTTTCATTGTATTAAATGCCCTGCAGAAATAAATTGTATTTCCATCCATTTCTGAAAGAAGAAAAATTCGCGGTGCATTTTCAACCATATCTTTTTCTAAGCCTTTCCAAGTATTCATTAAAGCAAATGCTTTTGCTTGATCTTTTACCTCAAATTCAGTAACCTCAATAAGCGGAGGTATTTGAGCAAAAGAGTTTATCGAAAATATCACGCATAGCGTGAAAATAATTGTTTTTTTCATTTTAATTTATTTTATGTTAGTTACCTCTAATTTAAAATATTTTTTTAAAATTAAAATGTATATTATGTTGATAAGCGTGAGGTGATATGAAAAAAATAATCTTAGTAAGACATTCAAAGTCATCATGGAAAGATTTTAGTTTAGCTGATTTTCAAAGACCACTAAACAAAAGAGGAAGGTTTGATGGCCCAATAATGGCTAATTATTTGGTAAATAAAACTAAAGCCATTGACTATCTTCACTCAAGCAGTTCTGTCAGAACCTTTGAAACTTCAAAATTTTTTATTTCAAGGATTAAATTTAAAGAAATAAAGTACGACGATGATTTATATCATTGTACAGCTGACTCAATAGCCGATATACTAAAAAATTACATTGAGGATTACGATTCTGTTATGATTATATCTCACAATCCGGGGCTTACCGATTTAATAAATAATATTACAAATATTAGTTTGGATAATTTACCCACATCAGGTATTGCTGAGATTCATTTTAATTGCGACTGCTGGAGTAAAATTTCTATTGAAAATTCTAGTCTTGTCGATTTAAAATTCCCAAAGCAATTAAAATAATTTTATATATTTATTATACTAACCAAATATATTTTATCATGGAATTAATTATGATTTTACAGTTAATAATTTCTATTGGCCTAATCAACGTATGGTTTTTTAGATTTAACAAAGTAACAGAGTACAGAGGGAGAAACGCACAGAATATGAAGGAAGAGTTTAAAGCTTATGGACTCCCGATTTGGTCAATGTATCTCGTTGGAGCTATGAAAGTTTTAATTGCTATAATGTTGATTGTTAGTATATGGATTGAAGAATTATTAATATACAATCTTGTGGTTTTAGCAGCTTTAATGGTAGCTGCAGTAATGATGCATTTGAAGGTCAAAGATCCGATTAAGAAATCTTATCCAGCCCTTTCAATTTTGTTCATGATTGCGCTAATCATGTACTTTGCAATGGGGTAATTAAATACCCTTGATTATTGAATCCTTTCAATTAGATGAAAAAATGAAATTATTTAGCAATTTTTTCTTCATTATTTTTTTTTCTTTCAACTCTTTGTCTGCAAATGATTATGTAATCTCAAGTTTTGATAATCATCTTATTCAGGGAACTTTGCTAGAAACAAAAGAAACACAATCTGTTTTGGCCATTATAATTGCTGGATCAGGACCAACAGACAGAGATGGAAATAGTTCATCAATTAAAGGGTATTATCTAAAAATGTTAGCTGATGGTCTTCATAAAAATGGAGTTAGCACATTTAGATACGATAAAAGAGGGGTCTCAAAGAGCTTAGGTAATTTGAAAAGTACAGCTGAGATTCGATTTTCAGATTATATAAATGACGCAAAAAGTATAATCAACCACTTTAAAAATATTAAAAGATTTACAAAAATTGTAGTGATTGGACATAGCGAGGGTGCATTGATAGGAATGATAGCCAGTAAGTCTTTAGTCGATAATTTTATTTCAATAGCCGGGCCAGGAGAAGATTACTTGACAGTGATTAAGAGGCAACTCTCTAACAGAGCGCCATATATCAAAGCAATGTCTGATCCTATTATCAATCAGTTAAAAAAAAATAAATTAGTTGATTCGGTTCCTCCTTTACTTAATAATTTATTTGCGCCCAATCTTCAAACTTTTCTAATTGATGCATCAAGTCATGATCCAGTAGTTGAAATTTCAAAGTTAAAGATTCCTGTTTTGATCATACAAGGCACTAATGATGTTCAAATTACGGTTAATGATGCTGAGATTCTTCATGCTGCTGCTTCAGAATCAAGATTAGAAATAATTGAAGGAATGAATCACGTCCTTCGTCAAGCAAGTGAAAACTTTTTACTCAATATTCAAACTTATGGGAACTCAGATCTTCCTATTGAAGAGTTAGTGATTAAATTAATATCAACTTTTATTTTTGAGTAATAAAAAAACCGCCCATTGGGCGGTTTTTTATAATATTTGAGAAACTTAGTTTTAGAATCTTATAGAAAATCCTACACTAAGGCTCATCTCTTCCATTTCAGTATTGTAAGTTAAAGTTGGAGAGAAGTCTACATTATCTGCAACATCCCATCCATAACCTACACCTACGTCAGCTCCCATATCATCTTCAGTAAGGTTATACTTTCCAACAAGGAAAATATTATCCATAGCATAAAAACGAGCAGCTGCAGCAAAAGAAACATCTGCATCACCGCCAAGTGGTACACCTAATTCACCACCAACCATAATCTTGTCAGTGAATGCATAAAGTGCATGAGCATTAATAGCACCCATTGTTTCATCACCAAAAGTGATGTCAGCGCCTGTACCAGCTCCTACGAGCCATTTGTAATCTGAATCACCGTCTTGAGAAAATCCTGCAAAAGACAATGACAATGCTAAAATAAAAAGTGTTATTTTTTTCATTTTAAATCAATTTTTAGTTAATATGAAGCAAATATACGAAATTATTTAAAAATCAACTTTTTTTTTGCGAATTCAGCAATTTTTAAGTAATTATTTTGCCAAATTTATACCTGTTACATTTTGATTTTCAAATACTTAAGAAAAAAATGAAATTTCCTTAAATTTGTACTAAAATCTTATCTAAATGAGCAAACATCTCTCTTACAGAACATCAAATCCGGCCTTTAATTCCAATACTTTTAAAAACACCAATAACAATAGTTCATTATTTCTGGATAAAACGATGACAATTAAAGGGACCGTAGATAAAACTGCTTTATCCTTAGTACTTTTAATTATTTCAGGATATTACAGCTACTCACCTGACATGACAAGTATGATTTTGATCGGATCAGTTGGTGGCCTTCTTATTGCTATTTTAACCATTTTTAAAAAGGAGTGGTCTCCTGTAACAGTGCCTTTATATGCTATTCTAGAAGGTTTGGCTTTGGGTTCAGTTTCGTATTTGTATAATACCCAATACGAAGGAATAATTATTCAGGCTGTCTCCTTAACAGTTTTAATTTTATTTTCAATGTTGTTTGCTTACAGAACTAAAATTATCAAACCAACCGAAAACTTTAAGCTTGGGGTTTTTGCTGCTACTGGAGGTGTAGTATTACTCTATTTTATAAGTTTTATAATGAGTTTTTTTGGTGAAGGTATATCACTGTTAAGTTCTCAAAATTCTTCAATGATGAGTATTGGCTTATCACTAGTTATAATCGTGATAGCTTCATTAAACTTAGTTATTGATTTTGATTTTATTGAAGAAGGTGCGGAGAAAGGAGCACCAAAATATATGGAATGGTATGGTGCATTTGGGCTATTGGTAACTCTAATATGGCTTTATCTTGAAATTTTAAGAATGTTAGCTAAGTTAAAAAACAGATAATTCTAGATGATTTTAGGAATTTCTAAAATGTCAATCACAAAAGCTAATCCAAAGACTTCCCTTAACTGTAATTTTTTAATTGCATTATCATCATACAAGGCCTGAACAATTAAGGTTGTTGATAAATAATCGTTTATTTTCATGTATGCTGAAACCGTATAATCAACGTCAATATTATCTGCTTTATACAGGTAGTCTGAGTATAAATTAACCCTTTGTTCTAGAATTATATTCTCTACTAATTCAAATTTATAAAAAGCACTAATTGATGCACCTAATTCAAATCTAGAATTTTGACCTCTAGGGACACCAAAATATTCTTCTCCTTCACTTAAGTCGTTAGTGAATTTTTTACTAGCCAGAATTAATCTTCCAGTTATGGGTGCAAAA
>CABWYN010000014.1 GCA_902509675.1 uncultured Bacteroidota bacterium
GCAATTTCTGTAATTCTCTCTTTACTGAATTTACCACCTGTTGTTTCTATGTCAACTATTGTATAAATAATTTAATAATTTCTTGATCCAAAAATTGAACTTCCTATTCTAACCATATTGCTGCCGCAATTAATAGCTAAATTATAGTCATTACTCATCCCCATCGATAGTATTTTAAATTCATTATTGTTTTCTTTAATTCTGTCAAATAATTTTTTTGCATTATTAAATTCTTTCTCTAAAATTTCGATATTATTAGTATAGCTAGCCATTGCCATAATTCCAGACACCTTAACATTGGTTAATTTATTATAATCTTCGGATTTTAATATGTCCTCAATTTGATTAAATTCAAGTCCAAATTTTGTTTCTTCATCTGATATTTTTAACTGTAAGAGACATTTTATTATTTTTTTATTCTTTTTCCCTTCTTTATTTATAACAAGAAGAGATTTAAATGAATCGATTCCATGAATTAAATCAACATATGGTGCCATGTATTTTATTTTATTACTTTGAACATGACCTACCATGTGCCATTTGATGTCTTTGGGAAGCAGGTTGTGTTTTTCGGACATTTCTTGGATTTTATTTTCTCCAAACATTCTTTGTCCTTGATTATAAGCCACTAAAATATCATCTACAGATTTTGTTTTTGATATGGCAACAAGAGTTACACTCGAGGGAATTTTATCCAATATCTTGTTTAAATTTTCTTTAATCATTTCTAAATCTTTTTGAAACCATTTCAGCTTTTTTGGATTCAGAGTAATCATAAAATCCTTCTCCAGATTTTACACCTAGACTTCCTTTTTTAACCATATCGTTAAGTAGAGGATTTGGCATATATTTTTCTTTATTCAATCCTTTAAACATAACCTCTAGTATTGACTTACAAACATCTAATCCTATCAAATCTGCTAATTGTAAAGGACCCATTGGGTGCCCCATTCCTAACTTCATAATTCCATCTATATTTTTAACTTCTGAAACACCATCATTTAAAGCTTCAATTGCTTCATTAATCATAGGCATCAGTATTCTATTTGAAATAAAACCAGGAAAATCGTTAACAGTCAAAGGGATTTTATTTAATTGATTAGAAAGATTTACAATTTTTTCAGTTGTTGATTTACTTGTATGTTTTGAATTAATTATTTCGACTAGCTTCATTATTGGAACAGGATTCATAAAATGCATTCCAATTACTTTATCTTTTCTATTAGTAGAATCAGCTAATTCTGTAATTGAAATTGATGATGTATTAGATGCTAGTATCGTATTTGAGTCACATTCTAAGTCTAACTTTGAAAATATTGATTTTTTTAATTCAATATTTTCACTAATAGCTTCAATAACTAAATCAGAATTCCTGATTAAATTAAAGTCAGTTGTTGTAATTATTTTATTGAAAGTATCACTCTTTTTTTCTTTAGAAATTACTTCTTTTTTAACCATTCTTTCAAGATTTCTATCGATGGTAAGTTTTGCTTTCTCTAAATTATCTTGACTTATATCATAGAGAATGACATTATAATCAAATTGTGCAAAAGTTTGAGCAATTCCATTCCCCATTGTTCCACAACCCATAACAGAAATGTTTTTCATTTTTTTTATTTAAAATTAGATATTATTTTTAAGGCGACCTCAAGTGCCTTGTGGCCATCAGAGATATCTACCTTGGGAGTTTTGTTATTTTTAATCGAATATGCAAAACTATCAAGCTCATCTAAAATTGCATTATTCTCTTTTATTTGAGGTTTTTTAAAATATATTTTCTTTTCTATACCGTTTTCTAATTCAAGAGTCATAAGCGGAAAGCCTCCGGTTTCTCCTTCGATTTCCACAATTTCAGATTCTCTTTTTAAAAAATCAATTGAAATATACTTACCTAATTGAAAAACTCTGGTTTTTCTCATGTTTTTCATTGACACCCTACTTGCAGTTAAATTGGCAACACATCCATTTTCAAATTCAATCCTAGCATTTGCTATATCTGGTGTTTGACTTATAACAGAAACACCGCTGGATGAGATTTCTTTTACATTTGAATTTACTATTTTTAAAATTATATCAATATCATGAATCATTAAATCCAATACTACGGAAACATCAGTGCCTCTTGGATTAAATTTTGCAAGTCTATGAGATTCAATGAACATAGGTCTTTCGATTTCGTTTTCAACTTCTGTGAAAGAAGGATTAAATCTTTCTACGTGACCAACCTGAATTTTAACATTATTAGACTTACCTAAGCTTATTAGTTTTTCAGATTCATCAACAGATGTGCAAACGGGTTTTTCAATAAATACGTGCTTACCACTCAGGATGGCTTTTTTTGCGTAATTAAAATGAAAAGGAGTGGGAGTGACAATATCCAAGACATCAATTGAGCTGAGAAGTTGGTCAAATGTTTCAAAGTAATCACATTTAAATTCTTTAGAAATAGATTTTGTCAACTCCGTGTCTTTATCATAAACTCCGATTAACAAGTAGTTTTTAGATTGAGATAGAAGTTTTATATGAATCTTCCCTAAATGACCACAACCAACTACACCTACTTTTAACATAATTTTTTTTACAAATTTAATATTTTGATGTCAATATGTTTTAAATTTAATTTTAAATTATTTAATGCAGGATTCTTTTAAACATCAGGGACTAAGAAACAAACTCGTTTCAGATTTAAAAATGAAAGGAATCAAGGACAATTCGGTTTTGGAAGCAATCAAAAACGTTCCAAGGCATTTATTTATGGATTCAGGATTCTTGGATCATGCATATCAGGATAAGGCTTTTCCCATATCGTCAGGACAAACGATATCTCAACCATTTACCGTTGCTTTTCAAACAGAATTATTAAATGTTAAAAAAGATCACAAAATACTAGAAATTGGGACAGGAAGTGGGTATCAGGCTGCCATATTATGTTACATGGGAGCTCGTGTTTATACTATTGAAAGAATTAAAGAGCTTTTTAGAAAAACATCAGTCTTCTTACCATCTATAAATTATCGACCTAAGAAAATGATTTATGGTGACGGTTACCGAGGTTACATAGATGAATCACCATACGATTCAATTATAGTAACAGCTGGGGCTTTAGAAATTCCACAAAGTTTAATAAGCCAATTAAAAATAGGCGGTAGAATGGTTATTCCTGTCGGGGATCAGGTTCAACAAATGAAACTATTAATAAAAATATCTGAGTCAGACTATGAGTCACATAACTTTGGAGACTTTCAATTTGTTCCCATGTTAAAAGAAAAAAATTAATTAATTTTTTTTTTATTTATTTTTTCTAAATCTCTTTTATTGTCTCTATCCTTGATAGTGGATCTTTTATCATAGATCTTTTTTCCTGTTGCAGAAAAAATTTCAATTTTAGCAAATCCTTTTTCACTGATAAATATCCTAAATGGTATAATAGATGTACCTTTTTGCTGAATAGATTTTTTGAGTTTATTTAGTTCTTTTTTATTAAGAAGTAATTTTCGTACACCCTTTGGATTGTATTGATCATTATTTGAAAATTCATATTTTTCAATATTCATATTAATAACAAAGAGTTCATTATTTTGAAATTTGCAAAAACTTTCTCTTATCGATACTTTACTGTTGCGAATAGATTTAATCTCAGGGCCTGTTAGGACAATACCAGCAACATATGAGTCGTGCAAAAGATATTCAAACTTTGCTTTTTTATTGATAATATTTATTTTCTTCTTCACAAGTGTTAATTAACTATTAATAAGTAGCATATTAATATATTTTTTTCTTCGAATTTTTTTCTTCAAATCATTATTTTTGATTATTCAAATATTAATACAAATATGCAAAAAGATAAGGAGATATTTAATTTAATTGATGACGAAAAAAAACGTCAAATAGAAGGAATTGAATTGATTGCGTCAGAAAATTTTACAAGTGATCAGGTAATGGCAGCTACCGGTTCAATCTTAACGAATAAATATGCTGAGGGTTACCCTGGTAAGAGGTATTACGGAGGTTGTCAAGTCGTAGATAAAATAGAATCTTTAGCCATTTCAAGAGCTAAGGAGTTATTTGGTGCGTGTTGGGCCAATGTTCAGCCTCACTCTGGAAGTCAGGCAAACTCTGCTGTGTTTTTTGCTTGTTTGAGTCCTGGTGACAAAATCCTTGGATTTGATTTATCTCACGGTGGACATTTAACACATGGTTCTAGTGTTAACTTTTCAGGTAGACTCTATAATCCCGTTTTTTATGGAGTTGATAAGAAGACAGGTTGTTTAGATTACAATGAAATTCAAAAGATTGCAAAAAAGGAAAAACCCAAGTTGATTATAGCTGGTGCATCTGCTTATTCAAGAGATATAGATTTTAAAAGATTCAGAGAAATTGCTGATTCTGTTGATGCTCTACTCTTAGCAGATATTTCACACCCCTCAGGTTTGATAGCAAAAGGTATTTTAAATGATCCAATTCCACATTGTCATATTGTAACCACTACAACTCATAAAACCCTAAGAGGCCCTAGGGGTGGTTTAATTTTAATGGGTAATGATTTTGACAATCCATTTGGTAAAAGACTCAAAAATGGCAATTTAAGGAAGATGTCATCGCTTTTAGATTCAGCAATCTTTCCGGGAAACCAGGGTGGTCCACTTGAACACGTGATTGCTGCTAAGGCTGTTGCATTTAAGGAAGCACTCTCTGATGAGTTTTTGCATTATATTCTTCAAGTTAAAAAAAATGCCAAAGTAATGGCTGATGAATTTTTAGAAAGAGGTTATGATATCATTTCAAATGGTACAGATAATCACATGATGTTAATTGATTTGAGAAATAAAAATATAACGGGTAAAGACGCTGAAGCTGTTTTGGGCAAGGCTGAAATAACGGTAAATAAAAATATGGTTCCTTTTGACGACAAATCCCCTTTTGTTACATCTGGTATAAGAGTAGGAGCCGCTGCTATAACAACTAGAGGTTTAAATGAAAATGATATGAAGGTTATTGTTGATTTTATTGATATGGCTATATCCAACCAGAGTAATGAAGATGTTCTCAGCAAAATAGGTGCGCAGGTCGCAGATTTTATGAAATCTAGACCGCTTTTTAAGAGCTAGTCTTCGATAATTACATGTTGGTATGCTCCTAAATCTGGGGAATCTAATCTGTTATACCCTAATATATCAAAAGGAGCACTTTGTGCATATTCATAATTACCAAGCCCTATTAATTCTGAATATTGATTTATTCTTAAGTCATTTTCAAAAGGGTTTATGAAGCCTGGATCAAAATTGTTAAACATGTTTTCGTATGTGTTTGTGTTAGAAAAATTATAGTTTTCATTACCAGAAAAATAATCACTTACATCATTAAATTTTAACGAGGTATTATAAAAGTTAAAATCGAGATTACTATCACCCAACTGTTCAATCAAAAATTCAATATTTTGATTACCGGTAACTATAGAATTACTCATTGAAAAATTGAAAGATTCATTAATAAACTCATTTTCTTCATTATCAATAAAAAAATTATTTAAAAGAAGCGAGGGGTATTGTCTGACACCAAAATTCCAATAATTTGAAATTATACAATGATTAAGTTCATAGTTACCCCCATAAGTAGCAGCAAAAGATGACTGCCCAGATTTATTTATTATAGTGTTTTTAGCAAAAACAGATGAAGATCTAGCTAATACCCCAAAATTGCTACTATTTAATATTTTCGTATTGTTTAGAGTTAACTGAACTCCTTGGTTATTTAAATTATCATTTGTGTAAATTCCAATCGTGGCATTTTTGATAGTAGAATAATTAAATTCATTGTTTTGGCTTCCTTCAAGTAACCAAATCGCTCCCCATTGTCCGGGAATATTCTCAAAGGATGGCTCTAGTCTGTCGCCCTCAAAAATAACTTCATTCTCCATAAATTCCTGATCCGGACTCAATTCTCCATATGTCTTTATGCTTCCTCCGTTTGTGATAATGAGTCCTGAGTTTTCATGAAAATGAACCCTAGATCCTTTTTGTATAGTTAATTCACTTCCGTTGTTGACCGCAGCATACCCATAGATTACGTATGGTTTCTCATTAGTAAAATTTAATTCCTGATCATTTAAAAATCTACCTCTTATGTTGGTCTCTTCACTTATTCCGTCTCCGTTAAAATCAATTGATAGTGTTTCGTATATATATTCTTGGTTTATTTCTTCTCTGTTTGGGTAGATGAAAACAGCATCTTTTACAAGTGTGACAAGTTCAACTTTTTGTGTATTACTCAGATTTAAAAATTCAATTTTATCATTGTATATAAAAGAGTTCTGACTTGAATTAAGTTCTCCAATGTCAATTGTTGTTTCTATAAACACATATAGACTGTCATTTGCCAAAAGCTCGATATTCTCAAATCGTTTACCATTGTCGTTATTTTGGTTATAAATACCGTCAATATTCAGCCTATAATAAGAGTTTTCTCCGTTGGATAATTTAATTTCTGGAATTAAAATGTTTTCGTTTGAATTATTATAAACCTTAAGATTATATGTACTGGATCCAATGTTTGTAAACACCGTATCTAAATAGACCGTGTCCTTAGAAAAGATAAGAGAGTTTTCGTTAAGTTTAAAATTTATCTCATTTTCACAACCATTCCAAAGGGTTATGATTAAAATTAAAGTAGATATTTTTAGAATAAGATTAAGTAATTTATTCATTATTAATAATTTTAATTTCAAATACTTTGTCCCACATCTTACCGGTTACAAAAATTGTTTTTCTTTTTGAATTATAAGCTATTCCATTAATAACATCTAATTGTTTGTGCTGAGTAACTTTGTTTTTTAGGGTAGATAAATTAATAACAGACTCAACAGCTCCGTTTTTAGGGTTTATAATCGCTATTCCGTTGAAAAGATATCTATTGGCAAATATCTTCCCATTGATCCATTCAAGTTCGTTTAATCCTACTACTTTGTTTTTGTTAGTGTAAACTTCAATATAATTTTCTTCATTTTGTGATCCGCTGTCTAATTTCCAAATTTTTTCAGTCCCATCACTCTTGTATAGATGTTTTTTATCATTACAAATCCCCCAACCCTCTTTGCTTAAATTATAGTTAAAGGATTTAATTTCATTAAAATTAGTGTCGTAAATAAAGCCGACTTTTTCTTTCCATGTGAGTAAATGTATTTTATCATCTAAAATTGTTAATCCTTCAGCAAAGTATTGAGAAGGTAATTTGATTTCTTTAAAAATTTGCCCATTCTTATAATTGACTTTAAGTAATTTAGATTTACCATATTGCCCGACACTTTCGTAAAGCGTGTCATTATGAAATTCAAATCCTTGAGTATAGTTGAATTTTTGCCTTGGAAATGTATTAATTATTTTATAGTCTAAAATTTCAGGTGTTTTATCATTTAGAAGTGTAAATGCTATTTTTACAGTTGACTCCTTTGATTTAATAATTAATTCTTTTTTACCCAGTGATAGTAACTCTAATGAAAAGTGATATTCATTTTTAACATTAATTGGTTTTAGCTCTATATTTTTAATACCAGATTTTAAAGTGAATAAAAGTTTCGATAAATGATCTTGTTCAGTATTGATTTTTAATCCGTTAACTACAATTTTTAAGGTATCATTAATCTGAATTTTTCCGTTAGAAATATTATGAGAAACTGATAGCTCAAGATTAGAATCCTTCTTACCACAAGAGATGGAAATCGAGAATATTAAAATGGCCAGAATACTTAGTTTATTTAACTTCATAATAAGATCAAATTTAAGCTATATTTTTAAACATAATAAAATTTTATTGGTCACTAATTTTATTTAATTGTATATTTGATCTGGCAAGTCCTACACAACTAGCTCCTGATCAATCCTCCAGGGTGGGAACACAGCAAAGGTATTCGGTTGTAGCAGTGTGATGTAGATAGCTTGCCATTTTTTATTGATCATATGTCAAAAATCATTTTAATCACCGGAGGATCATCTGGAATTGGTCGTGCAATTGCCACTTATCTAAACACAAAAGATAAATACATTATCTACGGTACAAGTAGAAATGTAAAAAATTATGATGGGTTACCCTATAATTTGATTGAGTTAGATGTTACTTCTTTGGAATCCATTAATTCTTGTATTGAAAAAGTTATTTCGGATCACGGCAGAATTGATATTTTAATTAATAATGCAGGTGTTGGAATCACCGGCCCTATGGAGGAAACACCAAACGAGGAAATCGAAAATCATTTTAAAACAAATTTATACGGCCCCATTAAACTGATGAAAAAAGTTTTGCCTTACATGAGAAATAATAATTCAGGCTTAATTATTAATATCACATCTGTGGCGGGTTATATTGGTACTCCTTTTAGATCCATTTATAGTGCTGGGAAATCTTCTCTTGATATTATTTCTGAGACACTTAACATGGAAACTAAAGGATTCAATATTAATATTGTATGTGTTGCTCCTGGCGATTACTTGACCAATATTTCAAAGGGTAGATTTCATTCTCCGATCATAAAAGGTTCTGTTTATGAAAAAAGTTATAAAGCTTCCCTAGATAAGATGAATGAGAATATAAAAAAGGGAGCCAATCCGATTAAAGTAGCAAAACTAATTGATAAGATAATTAATACAAAAAACCCAAAATTAAAGTACGTTTCTGGTTCTTTTTTAGAAAGATTTGGTATAGTTTTAAAGTTTATTTTACCTCAGAAGTTGTTTGAGTATTTAGTCTTAAAACTTTTTTAATTTTAAGTTATTTATAACTTTTTTCTTGTTTAATTTATCGTAAATTTGATAAAACAATTTACATGAAATTTTTTATTGATACTGCTAATTTAGAGCAAATAAAAGAAGCGCAAGACCTTGGTATATTAGATGGTGTAACTACAAATCCCTCTTTAATGGCTAAAGAAGGTATAACCGGAAAAGATAATATTTTAAAGCATTATAAGAATATCTGTGAAATTGTTGATGGTGATGTGTCAGCTGAGGTGATTGCAACAGATTTTGATAATATGATCAAAGAAGGTGAAGAGCTAGCTTCTCTCAACAATCAAATTGTTGTTAAGCTACCCATGATTAAAGATGGGGTAAAGGCTGCTAAATATTTTTCGAATAAAGGAATTAAAACTAATGTCACTCTAGTTTTTTCAGCGGGTCAAGCTTTATTAGCTGCTAAGGCTGGTGCAACATACGTTTCCCCATTTCTTGGTAGATTAGATGATATATCAACAGACGGTTTAAATCTTATCTCTGAAATAAGAGATATATATGATAATTATGATTTTAGTACTGAAATTCTTGCTGCATCCATTAGGCACACAATGCATATTATCGATTGTGCTAAAATTGGTGCTGATGTAATAACCTCACCTCTTTCTTCGATAACTGGATTGTTGAAGCACCCACTTACAGACATAGGTCTAGATAAATTTCTAAATGATCACAAAAAAGGGAATTAATTTCTATTTTTGCGCAAACTTAAAAATTTACCATGCTTTCAGTTTCTAATTTATCTATTCAATTTGGAAAGAGAGTCCTTTTTGATAATGTAAGTACAACTTTCAATAACGGTAATTGTTATGGTATTATTGGCGCTAATGGTGCGGGTAAATCTACTTTTCTAAAAATTTTAAGTGGAAAAATGGACGCTACGTCAGGTAATGTTCATCTTGAGCCTGGTAAAAGGATGTCAGTATTGGAGCAAGATCACAGGTTATTTGACGATAATTCTGTTTTAGAAACAGTTATTATGGGTAATCTTTCTCTTTACGAAATTAAAAAAGAGATTGATGTCTTATATGAGAATTATTCTGATGAAAATGCTGACAAAATTGGTGCTTTACAGGTTAAATTTGAAGAAATGGATGGTTGGAATGCGGAAAGTAATGCTGCTTCTTTATTATCTAATTTAGGGGTCAAGGAATCTTTGCATTCACTAAAAATGACAGATATTGACCCAAAACTCAAGGTTAGGGTTCTTTTAGCTAAATCATTGTTTGGTAATCCAGATGTCCTAGTCATGGATGAGCCAACAAACGACTTAGACTATGAAACGATAACTTGGCTTGAAGATTACCTTGCAAATTTTGATAATTGTATAATAGTAGTTTCTCACGACAGACATTTCCTAGATTCCGTATGCACTCACATTTCTGACATTGATTTTGGTAAAATAAACCATTTCTCTGGAAATTATACCTTCTGGCATGAATCTTCTCAATTGGCGGCCAGACAAAGAGCTCAACAGAATAAGAAGGCAGAAGAAAAGAAAAAAGAGTTAGAGGAATTTATTGCTAGGTTTAGTGCAAATGTTGCAAAAAGTAAACAAGCTACCAGTAGAAAAAAAATGATTGATAAACTCAATATTCATGAAATTAAACCGTCAAGTAGAAGGTACCCAGCAATTATTTTTGAAAGAGAGAGATTGGCTGGAGATCAAATTCTTAATGTTGAAAACCTGTCCTTCTCTATAGAGGATGATTTATTATTTAGTAAAATAGATTTAAATTTAGCTAAGGGCGATAAGGTTTTATTGTACTCCAAAGACTCTAGAGCCACTACAAGTTTTTTTCAAATAATCAACAATAATTTAGAATCAGATTTAGGTAAATTTTATTGGGGAGTTACTACAAATCACTCCTATTTACCTTTAGATAACAGTGAGTTTTTTACGAAAAATATTTCTCTGGTTGATTGGTTAAGAGAATGTGCTAAAACTGAAGAGGAAAGGGAAGAAGTTTATTTAAGAGGTTTTTTAGGAAAAATGATCTTTTCAGGAGAAGAGGCATTAAAAAAATGTACTGTTTTATCTGGAGGTGAAAAAGTAAGATGTATGATTTCAAGAATGATGATGAAAAAAGCAAATGTTTTAATTCTTGATGAGCCTACAAATCACTTAGACTTAGAAAGTATTACTGCATTTAATAACTCATTAAATAAGTTTAAAGGAACCGTTCTCTTGTCTACACACGATCATCAGTTTGCTCAAACTATCGCTAATAGAATTGTTGAACTTACACCCAGTGGGGTTATAGACAGGTATATGACATTTGACGAGTATATGAGTAATGAGAAAATTAAAGAGTTAAGAAACTCTATGTATTCTTTATCTTAATTCAGCTTTGAATTCTTTTTTTAGTTTTGCAATAATTTGATTCATTAAACCGTCAATTTCTTTTTCTGATAATGTTTTTTCATTATCAAGTATCTTGAAAGCTAATCCATAGCTTTTTTTATTCTTTGGAAGTTTATCTCCTATGTAGACGTCAAATAATGAAATTTCTCTTATCAATTTCTGATTTATCTGTTTTACAGAATTATGAATTTTATCATATTTTATGTTGTCATCAATCAAAATAGATAAATCTCTGGAAACTTCTGGGAATTTCGAAATCTTTTTATAAAGAACGGGGTTGACCAAAATATTTTTTATGACACTCTTCATATCAAACTCTGCATAATAAACTTCGTTATCAATTTCAAAACTTTCACAAATTGAATCTTTTATAATTCCGTATTTAACAATTTCTGATTTTTTAAAAAATAAACTTTCTCCTTCCTGAATATTGCCGCTCATAACAGGTTTAGTTTTAGTATTAATAAAGCCAATCTTCTCTGTAATTGATTTTATTATTCCTTTTAAAAAGAAGTAATCAGATTTTTTTTCATTTTCACTCCAATTAATTTGATTTTTATTCCCGTGTATAAAAATTGCAAGCTTTTCATTCTCTATATACTTTCCATTATTATTGAAATATTCTTTTCCAAATTCGAATAATTTCAAATCACTATTTCGTCTGTTAATATTATGCTGAATTGAATTAAGTCCTGAAAAAATCATTGAATTTCTTAATTGTGACTGGTCAATACTTGAGTAGTTTATTATATCTACATTACTTAACTTTTCCTCATCATTGTTGAGTTGATTTTCCTTTGCAGAAATCAATGAGTTAGTCATGATCTCATAAAAACCCAAGGATACTAAATGATTAGCGATTGTATTGGTTATCTTATCATTTATACTACTTCTCTCAAGCTTAATCGATTGATTTATTTTAACGGAAGAATTAACATTGTTATAACCATAAATTCGTAGTATTTCCTCAATTACATCAGCTTCTCTGTTTACATCATTTCTAAAAGCTGGAATTGATAATCCAAGATTTGATTCAGTTATACTATTGATTTTAATATCGAGTGAGCTGATGATTTTTTTAATAATTTCTTTTTCGATTTTTTGTCCTATCGTCTTTTCAATTTTATTAAAACCTAAAATTATTTGAGTATCCTCAACAATTTTTGGATATAAATCAATAATATCACTAGAAATCAACGCCTTATTACATATATCTTTTATAAGCAATGCAGCCCTTTTAAGAGCGTATTTTGTTGTATTGGGATCGATACCCCTTTCAAACCTATAAGATGAATCAGTACTTAAATTATGATGTTTAGCGCTTTTTCTGATTGTAATAGGATCAAAATAGGCACTTTCGATAAAAATTGTAGTTGTAGAACCTGAAACTCCAGAATTAATTCCTCCGTAAATACCAGCTATACACATTGGTTTTTTGCCGTTGTATATCATAAGATCATTCTCCGTTACGGTCCTTTCAACTTCATCCAGTGTGGTGAATTTTAAATCTTTTTTATTTTTCTTGACATTTATTGTTTGGTCTTCAATTTTATCAAAGTCAAATGCGTGTAGGGGTTGACCAATATCATGCATTACAAAATTTGTAACATCAACAATGTTGTTGATGGGAGTTATGCCTATTGAATTGAGTCTATCTTGTAGCCATTCAGGTGAATTTTCAACTGTTATATTTTCCATAACTAAACCGCAATACCTTTTAGTGATGGATTCATCGTCGATGTTAATCTTGATACTTTTTGTTCTTTTGTCGATATTAAAATTACTAACTGAAGGGGTCTTTAGTTCAATTTTCATTCCCTCGTGAAGCAATCTAGCCCTTAAATCTCTAGCAGTTCCATAGTGACTCATTGCATCTGCTCTATTTGGGGTTAAGCCTATTTCATAAATCCAATCACTTTTGATTTTATAAATTTCCTTTAAAGGGGTTCCTGCTTGAAATTTGTCATCAAGAATCATAATTCCATCATCAAAATCACCAAGGTTTAACTCGTCTTGACCACAGATCATCCCATTACTTTCTTCCCCTCTAATTTTGCTTTTTTTAATTTTTAATTCTTCGTTGTTTGGGTAAAGAATGGTGCCACAGGTCGCTACAGCCACGGTTTGATTTTTATCAACGTTGGGGGCTCCGCAAACAATTTGTAAAATCTCCTTGTTACCAACATCAACTGTGGTAATATTTAACCTATCAGCATTTGGGTGTTTTTTAATTGATAAAGTTTTTCCTACAACAACTCCTTCTAATCCACCTGGAATAGATTCATGTTTCTTAATACCTTCAACCTCAAGCCCTAAGTCAGTTAGTTTTTCAGCGATTAGTTCATGATTGTCATTAATATTTAGATAATCTTTAAGCCAATTGTATGATATTTTCATTGGGAATTATAAGAATTAAAAACAAATATAGTAATAGTAACAATCTAATGAAATCAAAAAGTTTTTTTTAATAGCTATATTTTCAGATATTTAGGACATGCATAGATTTATTATTTTTTTATACTTATTTATTTCAATCGCTTCTTGTACAAGCAATGAGCCGTTAAAACAAGAATATAT
This sequence comes from uncultured Bacteroidota bacterium, assembly GCA_902509675.1. GTDB lineage: Bacteria > Bacteroidota > Bacteroidia > Flavobacteriales > Flavobacteriaceae > MED-G13. The sequence goes on from CABWYN010000014.1 coordinate 13,723, forward strand.
TGGATTTCTAAAAGCAAATGATTCAATAAATATCCCCTTTAATTTCACACTCAAAGATTCATTATTCAACATTTCAAATTCTACAGAAAAAGTTAGTCTTTTAATAAACCAAACAAACAGTGATTCTCTAATGTTAACGTCTTTTATTTTTGAAGATGTTATAGTCTATAAAAACTATAATGATTCGTTAAAAGGTTTTTATTATAACAAGAGCTTGTCTAGAAAAATACCTTTTTCTGCCAGATTAGGAAATGAAAGGTTTCAGATTTTTGATCCACAAAATAGCAATGATTTTTCTGGAAATTGGCATATGGTTTTTAATCCTGTAGGAGATAATAGATTTGATTCTGAGATGATGATTGACCAAAACAATAAAAATATTGGTGGTACAGTGAGAACAGAGACAGGTGATTATGGTTTTATGCAAGGTATTTCTGACGGAAAAATACTAAGTATGTCAAATTTTAACGGGTATAGAGCTTATCTGATTGACGGGCAAATTAAAAATGACACTATAAATGGATATATGTACAGAGGCAATTATGATGCAATTCCCTTTATAGCTTATAAAGATGCTAATTTTAACCTTTCAGACCCTTATGAGCTAACAAAAATGAAGCAGGGTTATGATGATTTTGTATTTAATTTTGAAAATATTAATGGAGAATTTATCTCAAATGCCGATAAAAAATTTGAGGATAAAATAGTTTTAATTCAATTAATGGGTACTTGGTGTCCAAATTGTTTGGATGAATCAAGGTATTTGTCAGAGCTTGTTGAAAATCTTGATGATGTGATGTTAGTTTCTATAGCATTTGAATATGCTAAAGAAAAAAAACAGGCTTTGAATAATTTAAGGAAATTAAAAAGTAGATTAAATATAGAATATGATCTTTTACTCGCGCAATATGGTAGTAGTAGTAAAATAAATGCTGCAGAAAAATTAATATCACTAGATACTGTAATTTCTTATCCAACCTTAATCATCGTCGATAAGGATAAAAGGGTAAGACGTATTCATACCGGATTTAATGGGCCGGCAACTGGAAATAAATTTGAATATTTCAAAAAGGATTTTGAGGAGTATTTGTACTCTCTCAGAAGATAACTAACTAATATATTCCCATATATTTTTTTTACCGAAAGTTTTCTTTAGATAATTTAAAATTTCCTTATTGTTTTCGTTTAGTAGTTTGGGATCCTTATCTAATATTTTTTGAACTAAAGATCTGATTTTTTGAATTAATTGTGAGTCAGATACTAAATTTGTAATTCTTAATGGCATTTCACCACTTTGCTGGGTACCCATTATATTTCCTGGCCCTCTTAGTTCTAAATCCTTTTCTGCTATGACAAAGCCATCATTTGTAGCAACCATCGTTTCCATTCTTATTTTACTTTCTTTAGTTTTTTTATATCCTGTAATTAAAAAACAATAGCTCTGATGTGAACCTCTTCCAACTCTCCCTCTAAGCTGATGTAGTTGTGATAACCCAAACCTTTCAGCACTTTCGATAACCATAACTGTTGCATTTGGAATATCAACACCGACTTCTATAACAGTTGTTGAAACTAAAATCTGTGTTTTGTTTTCTATAAACCTTTGCATTTCGTATTCTTTTTCTTCATTTTTCATTTTGCCATGCACAATGGATATTTGATATTTGGGCATTGGAAAATCTCTAGAAAAACTCTCGTACCCATCAAGTAAATCCTTAAAATCTAGTTTTTCGCTTTCTTTAATTAAGGGATAAACAATATATGCTTGTCTTCCATTATCAATTTGTGTCTTTAAAAAGTCAATAAGTTTTAGCCGTTCTCTTGAAGATTGATGAATAGTGTTTATTTCTTTTCTTCCTGGCGGGAGTTCATTGATAATAGACATGTCTAGATCCCCATAAGCAGACATTGCTAATGTTCTTGGTATTGGTGTGGCTGTCATAATAAGAACATGTGGCGGTAAATCATTTTTATGCCATAGTTTACTTCTCTGTGCTACACCAAATTTATGTTGTTCATCGATTATGGCAATTCCAAGATTTTTAAAATTTACCCCGTCATAAATTAACGCATGTGTACCAATTAAGAGATCTATACTACCATTTGCTAGACTTTCTTTTACATCTTTTTTATATTTAGCTTTACTTGAGCCGGTTAATGTTTTTACATTAATATTCAATGACTTACAAACTTCAATAAATTTTTTATAATGCTGGTGAGATAAAATTTCTGTGGGAGTCATTATGCATGCTTGATAGCCATTTCCAATAGCGATTAGGGCAGACATGAAAGCTACTATTGTTTTTCCCGACCCTACATCTCCTTGTAATAATCTATTCATTTGAGCTCCACTACCTAAATCTTTTCTAATTTCTTTTAAAACCCTTTTTTGAGCATTGGTTAATTCAAAGGGTAAATAATCTTTAAAGAATGTTTCAAATTTATTTCCGATAACCTTAAAATTATATCCTTTAATCTTTTCTTTTCGGTTAATATTTTTTTTAATCAACCTCAGTTGTAGGTAAAATATTTCTTCAAATTTTAACCTGTAAACCGCCCTTTTTAATTCAATTAAATTTCTTGGTTTATGTATTATTATTAAAGATTCTCGTCTTCCTAAGAGTTTAAATTTTTCGATTAGATATTTTGGAAGATTTTCTTTAATCTCTTTATTAACGGAAATTAATAGCTCTTGGATTAAGCCTATAATAACCTTATTTGTAATTCCTCTTTTATTTAAAAGTTCACTAGAGGGGTATACTGCATTGAGTTTCGTTCTCTTTTTTAGTTTTGCCTCGTCATACAATTCTAATTCTGGATGTGCTATTGAATAATTTCCTTTAAAAGAATTTAATTTTCCATAGGCTATATAGTTTGTATTTAATTTTATTGAGTCAATTAACCATTTGGTTGTTTTAAACCAAACTAGTTCAATACAGCCGGTATTATCAACAAATTTAGCTACAAGTCTTTTTTTATTTCCAGAGCCCACCTCTTTTAAATCAGAAATCTTACCTATTATCTGAATTTCAGAGTTAGTAGAATGTATATCAGCTATTTTGTGATATGATGTTTTATCAATATATCTAAAAGGAAATTGGAATAGTAAATCTTTAAATGTTGAAATTTTTAATTCACTTTTTATGAGTTTCGCACGATTGGGTCCAATTCCTTTTAAAAATTCGATTGAAGTATTTAAAATATCATTATTCATCAGATTAAATTTAATGTTTTTTTATAAAGGAAATATTATAATTTGTTTATAAATAAGTTTAAATAAAACCATAAATCTGTTCAACAATATTTATTTTAACTGTAAACTTTTTTTTATTGGAAAATTTTCTAAAAAATCTAAATAAATCACAGCTCGAATCTACACTTCAGACCGACGGCCCGATGATAGTAATTGCAGGGGCGGGTTCTGGAAAAACAAGAGTTCTTACATTCAAGATAGCCTATTTAATGACCAAAGGGGTTGATCCATTTAATATTCTTTCCTTAACCTTTACAAATAAGGCAGCCAGAGAAATGAAAGACAGAATTGGTCAGATAGTAGGGGAAGAGGCTAGAAATTTATGGATGGGAACTTTTCATTCTGTTTTTGCAAGAATTTTAAGAATTGAGGCACATAAAATTGGATATACATCTAGTTTTACAATTTATGATACAGATGATTCACAAAAACTTGTGGGTAGAATAATTAAAGAGCTAAATCTGGACAAAGATAATTATAAACATAAACAGATTTTTTCCAGAATCTCTTCGATGAAAAATAATTTTATTTCCGCTGAAAAATATTTACACAATGATGAATTATTATTATCAGATAAAATTTCGAACAGACCGAGTTTTGTTCAAATATACAAGGAGTATGTAGATCGTTGTTTCAAAGCTGGAGCAATGGATTTTGACGATTTATTATTAAAAACTAATGAGTTATTGACAAAATACCCTGAAACACTAGCAAAATATCAGAATATATTCAAATATATATTAGTTGACGAGTATCAAGACACTAATCATTCACAGTATTTAATAATTAGAGCCTTGTCAGATAAATTTCAAAATATATGTGTTGTTGGAGATGATGCACAAAGTATATACAGTTTTAGGGGTGCCAATATAAATAACATTCTAAATTTTCAAAAAGATTTTCCAGATGCGAAGTTGTTTAGGTTAGAACAGAATTATAGATCTACTAAAAACATTGTTAATGCAGCTAATAGTATAATTGAAAATAACCAAAAAAGACTTAAAAAAAATGTTTGGACTGAAAATGAATCTGGTGAAAAAATTAGTGTAAATAAATTACTCACTGACGGAGAGGAGGGTAGATTTGTTGCAAGTTCTATTTTTGAAACAAAAATGCAAAATCAACTAAAAAATAATGATTTTGCAATTCTTTACAGAACAAATGCACAATCCAGATCTTTTGAAGATGCATTAAGAAAGAAAAACATTCCTTATAGAGTTTATGGTGGCTTATCTTTTTATCAGAGAAAAGAAATAAAAGATGTGTTAGCTTATTTAAGATTATTGATTAACGAGGGAGATGAACAAGCATTTAAAAGAATTATAAATTTTCCTGCGAGAGGAATTGGTCAAACGACTCTCAATAAGATAACTATAGAAGCAAAAAAACATAATGTTTCTGATTATATTTTTATTAAACAATATATCAAATCAACCGAAGTATTTAATAATTCGACTAAAAGTAAATTATTGGATTTTGTGATTATGATAGAAAGTCTAAAAGTGAAAACTGACTCTTTAAATGTTTTTGATGTTGCAAAAGAGGTTTTAAGGCAATCTGGACTTTACAGTCTTTATAAAAACGATGAGTCCTTAGAGGGCGTTAATCGAATTCAAAATATAGAAGAACTATTAAATGGGATTAAGGATTTTGTTGATAATCAGGAAGTTGAAGATAAATCTGTTCCTTCTTTTTTACAAAATGTAGCTTTAGCAACTGATCAAGATAATGATGACGACAGCGATAAAAATAAAGTCTCTTTAATGACCATTCATTTGGCCAAAGGGTTGGAGTTTCCTTATGTTTATATTGTTGGTTTAGAAGAAAATTTATTTCCAAGTGCAATGAATCTAAACTCAAGAAATGATCTTGAGGAAGAGAGAAGACTTTTTTACGTTGCCTTAACCAGAGCAGAAAAAAAAGTTTTTCTTTCTTATGTTTTATCTAGATATCGTTGGGGTAAGCTAATAGACTCGGAACAAAGTAGATTTATTAATGAAATCAACGAAGAATTCATACAGAGAAATATAATTCAAAAAACAATTAGTAAAACTTACTCTGATAGACCAAGTTTTAACAAAGTAGGAGTGAGATATAATAAAGTCCAGAGTAAACCACCAAAAAATTTTGTAAGGATAAAAAAACCCTCCTCAAATTCTAATTTATTCAATAATAAATTAAATGTTGGAAATATTGTTTTACATGAAAGATTTGGTCGTGGAAAGGTACTTGCAATTGAAGGAAGAGCGGAAAATCAAAAAGCTGAAATACAGTTTGAAAGGGTCGGAAGTAAAAAATTACTATTAAGGTTTTCAAAACTTAAGGTTATTGCATAAAAAAACCCGCATTAGAGCGGGTTTCTTTATTTCATTTTAGTTTTATTAATTAGATAAACTCTGCATCTCTTTTTCGATCATATCATAGAATTGATCAATCTTTGGCATTATAATTATTCTAGTTCTTCTGTTAATAGACCTGTTTTCTGCTGTATCATTATCAACTAAAGGGTCATAAAAACTTCTTCCAGCTGCTATCAATTTTCCAGGATTAACGTCTAGATCTTTAAGAACTCTTACAATTGAGGTAGCTCTTTTTACACTTAAATCCCAATTATCAATAAGTACTCCACCTCCGTTGTAAGACCTACTATCTGTATGCCCTTCAACCATACATTCAAAGTCAGGTTTTCCGTTTACAACTGTTGCAACTTTTGCCAGTACTTCTTTAGCTCTTTGCGATACTTCATAACTTCCTGATTTGAATAATAATTTATCAGAAAGTGAAATAAATACAACTGCCTTGTCTACGTTGACTTCAATATCAGGATCATTAATACCAATCTCTTTTTTAAGGCTAGTAACTAATGCAAAAGTTACGCTGTCTTTTCTACTTAGAGCATCTTGAATTCTAGTAATCTTAAGATCCTTTTCTTTAATGCTCTCTAAAGTCTTTTCAAGATTTTCTGCACCTTTAGTTGTCAATTCTAAATAATCTTGACTCTGGATAAATAATTGATCATTTCTCCTTTTCAGATCGGAGAGTTGTTCCTTATAAGCACTTGCAAGAGTTTCTGAAGAAGATTTTTCTTCCAAGCAAGCGTTTAATTTTACAGTAGCAGTATTTAAAAGATCTTGCGTTTTTTTATGTCTGTTCTCCAAAGAAGTGTATTCTTTTTTACTTACACATGAAGACATTATAAAAATTGTAATTAAGCTTAAAAAAAATGTGTTTTTCATTTTGAAATATTTGTAGTTAATTGATAATAGTAAAATTATGAAAAAGAAAATTTAATTTAGTGTGATTTTGTTCTTTTTAATCTTAAATATTTTAACATTATTGAATTAAACGAATAATGCTTTATTTTTCTTTCATTTTTTTTTCTGAATTCGATTAACTGGTTAATATGTTTATAAAACGAAAGATATGCGCGAATTATTGCTGTAAAATGACTAATTCCCTTATTAAAAAGAATATAGATTGAAATTATCGTGTCAATAAAAAACTTTTCAAGCAAAAGAAAAAACAAATTATTTTTTGAATTTTTTGTTAACGTAAATAATTTATTTCTAAAATTTAAAAAAGTTTTTTTTGAATTGTTTTGATCTAATGTTGCACCATTAGCATGATACACAACTGAATTATGATTATACTTAATTTTATATCCAGTATTTTGGATTCTCCAGCAAAGGTCTATTTCTTCATAATGTGCCCAAAACATTTCATCAAATCCACCTAAGTCTTTAAAAACTGAATTTCTGATAAAAAAACATGCGCCACACGCCCAAAATATTTCAGTAATTTTATCATATTGATTATGATCATTTTCAACTTTATTATAAATTCTTCCGTTGCAGTATGCATATCCATACTTATCTAAAAACCCTCCAGCTGCTCCAGCATAATCAAATTTTTCTTTATTGTAAAAGTCCTTTAATTTAGGTTGAATTACCGCAGTTTTTGATTCAGATTTAAATTGTTTTAGAATATTTTCAGTCCAATTTTTGGTGACTTCAACATCATTATTAAGTAGACACAAAATATCATCATTAATTTTTTTAAGTCCTTCATTATATCCTTTTGCAAATCCGTAATTAAATTCCAATTTTATAATTATAATTCTTCTGTAATGCTTTTCTATAAAATTGATTGAATCATCAATAGATCCATTGTCAATGACATAAATATTATGCTCACTGGGTGTACATTTAATTATTGATGGTAAAAATTTTTCCAGTAAACTTTTACCATTCCAGTTTAGTATAACAATCCCTAATCTCATCTATAATTTGGTATCTCCTTTAAGAATCTTATTTTTTTCTCTACTTTATCAATCATGCAATAATAATGAATTATTCCATTTGTAACCATAAGGTATTTTGATTTTATGACCTTATTATATGTGATTATTTGATCAAATGTCTTTTGGTTTATTATGACATTTGGGGCTTTACACTCAACCAACAGATCTGCTTTTCCCAGGTTGTCATGTGCAATAATATCAAATCTTTTGACCATTTTATTAATCGTTATTTTTTTCTCAATAGAAATTAATTGGCTGTTGTATTTTTTTTCATTAATAAGAAATTTTATACAGTTTTGTCTTACCCATTCTTCCGGTGTAAGTTCAATATATTTTTTTCTAATTTCGTCAAAAATAAATCTCTTTTCATCATTTTTTTTTAATCTAAATTCATAATTTGGGAAAGATAATTTTAACATTTAAATTGAATTTGTGACTAGTTTTTCTGAAATTAAAAATGATATTAAATTAAAAAAATTGTCTCCCGTTTACCTCTTAATGGGTGAGGAGGAGTATTTTATAGACAATATAACTAATTTATTTATTCAAAATATCCTGACCGACAATGAGAAGGAATTTAATTTAAATATTTTATACGGGAAAGATACATCTGTTGAACAGGTTATTTCGATTTGTAAAAAGTATCCTTTGATGTCTTCTTTTCAAATTGTATTAATTAAAGAAGCTCAGGATTTATCCAGATCAATAGACAGTTTAGTCAACTATATTAAAAATCCACTTAGAAGCACGATTTTAATAATTAATTACAAACACAAATCATTGGATAAAAGAAAAGCTTTATTTAAGGAAATTTTAAAAGTGGGTAAAGTTTTTGAATCAAAAAGATTATATGATAATCAAGTCCAAAATTGGATATCAGAGAAACTTAGTTTGTCTGGATATAATATTGACAGGAAATCCATTATACTTATTAATGAGCATTTAGGTAATGATTTAAGTAAAATTGATAATGAACTTGAGAAACTAAAAACCATCAAAAAGAATGATAAAAATATTGTTTTAAATGATATTGAAATGCATATAGGTATTTCTAAAGAATTTAACAATTTTGAATTAAGAAGAGCTATTGGTGAAAAGAAATACAATAAGGCATTGTTAATTTCTAAATATTTTTCCCAAAATCCTAATTCAAACCCTCTGGTTGTAACAATTTCAACGATTTTTAACTTTTTTAACAACCTTTTATTATATCATGCTAATCCCAACTTAAATCAAAATAAAATAGCTTCACTACTTGGCGTTAATCCGTATTTTCTTAGTGAATACAGTATTGCTTCAAAAAATTACAGTTTAAGAGGTGTTGTAAAGATTATTTCAATTCTTAGAGACTACGACATGTTTTCAAAAGGAGTCAAAATAAAAAAGGCTAGTCCCGATCTTCTCAAAGAACTAATTTGTAAAATCATAAATACAGATTAGTAAGGAAACTTCTTTGGGTCTGCTTCATTCATCACTGAGTATATTTTATTAAATATATCATCTGTGGAGGGTTTTGAGAAATAATCACCGTCAGTACCGTATGCAGTTCTGTGATCCTTCGCAGAAAGAGTAGAGGGTTTACTGTCTAGGAGACTATAAATATTTTGATCGTTTATTAGTTTATCTAATATAAAAGCACTGGCCCCTGCTGAAAAATCTTCATCAACAATTAATAGTCTATTAGTTTTTTCTACACTTGTTTTTATTTCATGATTGATGTCAAATGGTATTAAGGATTGACAATCAATAATTTCACAATCAATATTTAATTTTTTAAGCTCTCTAGAAGCTTCTTCTACAAGTTTTAATGTTGCGCCATATGAAACAATTGTGATATCACTTCCTTCCCTGATTAAGTCAATCATACCAATGGCAATTTTAAAATCTCCAATGTTACTTGGTTTTTTTTCTTTCGTTCTGTATCCATTGAGGCATTCTACAACAATAGCTGGTTGATCACTTTCTAATAACGTATTATAAAAACCTGCTGCAATGGTCATGTTTCTAGGAACTAATAAATAGATTCCCCTGAGCAAATTTATCATTCCACCCATTGGGGATCCAGCATGCCATATTCCTTCCAATCTATGACCTCTAGTTCTAACTATTAATGGCGCTTTTTGTTTTCCTCTGGTCCTATAATGAAGTGTAGCTAAATCGTCACTCATTATTTGTATTGCGTAAAGAAGATAATCTAAATATTGAATTTCAGCAATTGGACGTAATCCTCTAAGAGCAAGTCCTATACCTTGGCCAATTATTGTAGCTTCTCTGATACCGGTATCAAACACCCTTTGTTCACCAAACTTTTCTTGTAGTCCTTCTAAAGCTTGATTAACACCTCCAATTTTCCCAGCATCTTCACCAAAGATCAACACATTATCAAACCTTTCGAGAATTTTATCAAAATTATCTCTTAAGATTAATCTTCCGTCAACTAGTTCTTCGTTAGAGTTATAGGTAGGTTTTACTGATTTTATATTTTCTGGATTATATATTGATTGGCTGTAAAGGTGTGAGCTATAGTCATCTTGAATCTTTTCTCTTAAATCAGAAATCCAACTTTTAAACAGAGAACATTTCGGATTCTTTTTCAGTAACATTTCTCTAAAAATCTTATTTGAATGTGTGAAGAGATCTTTTTTAGAAGGTTCTTGGATTGTATTAAGATCAGCTAATAAACCATTGATAATGGGATTGTCCATACTAAAATTTTCATTCAAGAAATTATTTAGATCTTTAATATTACTTATGTTTTTTTCTAATGAATTTGATTTGGCAGATCGTTTTGCTAGTCTTACCTCTTCTTTACTTTCTTTTTCAATTTTGTCTAATTCATCTTTGGTTACTAGCTTGTTTTGTAAAATCCATTCACGCATTTTTTTTAAACAATCAAAATCTTTTTCCCAATCTAATCTTTCTTTAGACTTATACCTTTCATGAGATCCTGAGGTGGAATGGCCTAGCGGTTGAGTTAATTCACGAACATGGATAATAACAGGAATGTGCTTATTTCTACATATTCTCTCTGCTTTTTCATATGTTTTCATTAATTCAACGTAATCCCATCCCTTTACTTTTAAAATCTCAAAACCGTTGCTATTTTTATCTTTTTTAAATCCCTTTAAAGCTTCAGAAATATCACCTTTTGTTGTCTGAAAATCAGATGAAACAGAAATGCCGTAGTTATCATCCCATATACTGATTATCATAGGGATCTGCATAACACCAGCAGCATTTATACTTTCAAAAAAGAGACCTTCACTAGTTGAGGCATCTCCAATGGTTCCCCAAGCTATCTCATTTCCGTTATTAGAAAACTTTTCTGAATTCGAAATAGTAATATTTTTATAAACTTTTGAAGCTTGAGCTAGCCCAACCAATCTAGGCATTTGACTTCCGGTAGGCGATAGGTCAGCACTGGAGTTATACTGTTTTGTTAAATCTTTCCAATCATAATTATCATCTAAGCTGTGCGTTGAAAATGAACTACCCATTTGTCTACCTGCACTCATAGGGTCATGTTTAATGTCCGTGTGAGCATATAGTCCTGCAAAAAATTGAATAGGTGAAACTTCTCCTAGTGAGAACATAAAAGTTTGATCTCTATAGTATCCAGATCTAAAATCTCCTTTTTTGAAAAATTTTGCCATTGCAATTTGAGGTAATTCTTTACCATCACCGAAAATTCCAAAACTGGCTTTTCCTGTTAAAACCTCTCTTCTTCCGATTATACTGCACTCTCTACTGACAAAAGCTGTTCTGTAATCATCAAGAATTTCATCTTTAAATTCTTGAAATGAAATAGAGTTTTTATTGTTTTTTAATTGCATAAAAATCTTGGATAGCGGCATGCAAATTTACTCAAACATGCAAGCATTTGCAATATTAATACACTAAATTGGTTACTTTATGTTGAATATAACCTGTAGATTTTATTAAAAATTAGGGCTAAAATTGTAGTTATTGTGAAACTTCTCTAAGATTTTTAAGACTTCTTCTTTTGTGTCGGCGATTTGAAATAAATTTAGATCATCTTCGCTAATAGTTTTATTTTCCAACAGAAGTGTTTGTTTAACCCATTCAATCAATCCACCCCAGAAATCTGAACCTACCAAGATTATCGGAAATTTTTCAGCTTTGTAGGTTTGAATAAGAGTTACTGCCTCAAAGAATTCATCTAAAGTTCCAAACCCACCAGGCATCACAACAAATCCCTGTGCGTATTTAACAAACATTACTTTTCTTACGAAGAAATAATCAAAATTAAGAATCTTATCAGGGTCTATATATTGGTTATTAGTGTCTTCAAATGGAAGATTTATGCACAAGCCAACTGATTTCCCTTTTTTACTATTCGCACCCTTGTTAGCAGCCTCCATAATTCCCTTTCCGCCTCCAGTTATAATTCCGTAACCTTTTTCAACAATGGCAGCTGAAATTTCTTCTGCTAACTTATAATATTTATTGTTGGGCTTAGTTCTAGCCGATCCAAATATCGAGATTGATGGGCCTATTACACTTAGTTTTTCGTATCCTTCAACAAACTCTCCCATAATTTTAAAAATTGACCAGGAGTCATTAGTCTTAGTTTCATTCCATTTTTTGCTTCTGTTTTCCTTCATTTTTTTTTACTAAGTTAACTCTTTTTTAAGAAAATTTGAGGTGCTACTTTTTTTACAATTCAAGAATTTATTGATATTACCTTGAAATAAAATTTCCCCTCCATTTTTACCCCCTTCAGGTCCCAGATCAATTATGTAATCTGCTCTTTTGATAACGTCCATGTTGTGTTCTATTATAATCACTGTATTACCTTTTGAAATTAATTTTTCGATTACCAGTAAGAGAATTCTTATATCTTCAAAATGTAGACCAGTAGTTGGTTCGTCAAGGACGTACAATGTATTGCCAGTATCTCTTTTACTAAGTTCGGTTGCAAGTTTTATTCTCTGCGCTTCACCACCGGAAAGGGTGGTGCTCTGTTGTCCCAGAGTAAGATAACCTAAGCCAACCTCTTTAATAGTTTTCAGCTTTCTATGTATTTTAGGAATATGTTCAAAAAACGCAGTGGCTTCACTTATACTCATTTCTAATACATCGTTTATTGATTTGCCTTTATATTTAATTTCTAATGTCTCACGATTAAATCTTTTTGACATGCAAACTTCACATTCAACAAACACGTTTGGAAGAAAATTCATTTCGATTAGTTTTAATCCTGCACCCTTACATTCTTCGCATCTACCCCCACTAACATTAAAACTAAATCTACCAGCTTTATATCCTCTAATAACCGACTCATTAAGCTTAGAAAATAGATTTCTTATTTCTGAAAAAACTCCACAATATGTAGCAGGATTACTTCTAGGAGTTCTACCTATAGGTGATTGATTAATATTAACAATTTTATCAATTGATTCGATTCCACTAATACTTTTATAATTATGAATGTTTTTTTCAGCTTTATAAATTTTGTTGTGAATTAAGGGGTATAATGTTTCGTTGATTAATGTTGACTTCCCACTTCCTGAAACACCCGTTACAACTGTGAGTGTGTTTAGGTTGATTTTTAAATCAATATTTTTTAAATTATTACCAGTACATCCCTTCAATTCTATAAAATCTCCGTTTCCAGGTCTGATTTTTTCAGGTTTCTCAATTCTTAATTTATTGTTTATGTATTTGGCAGTTAATGAATCACTTTTAATAAGTTCACTTTTTGTTCCAGAAAATATTATTTCACCACCATCATTACCAGCATAAGGTCCAATATCAATAATATGGTCAGCATTTAGTATCATTTCTTTATCATGTTCAACAACAATAATAGAATTACCGATTTCCTTTAAATTAACTAAAGAGTTTATTAATCTTTCGTTATCTGACTGATGTAAGCCAATACTTGGCTCGTCAAGAATATATAATACTCCAGTCAATTGTGATCCAATTTGTGAAGCTAGTCTTATCCGTTGACTTTCTCCGCCTGAAAGTGATTTGGATGACCTGTTTAGGGTTAGATAATTAAGTCCAACATTTTCAAGAAAACCAACTCTCTCCTTGATTTCTTTTATTAGTTCTTTAGAAATAATTAATTGTTTTTTATTTAATTTTTTTGGAAGTTCATTAATCCAGTTTAAAAGGTCCTTGATTTCAAAATGAACAATATCGTTGATATTTTTATTATCAATTTTAAAATATAAAGATTCTTTTTTTAATCTAGATCCATTACAACTATCACATTTAACATCCTTAAAATAGTTGCTTGCCCATCTTTTTAATCTTGTTGATTCATTATTTTTATATTGTTCAGTAATAAAATTGCAGATTCCTTCAAAGGAAATTGAATAATCGATATTAACACCTATTGTTTTATTTTCAACAATCAATTCATCTTTTAAACCAAATAGAATAGCATTCATCCCCTTTTTTGGAATTTTTTTTATGGGATCATCTAGGGAGAAATTGAATTTCTTTGCTATTAGTTTTACCTGTTTATATACCCAAGATTTTTTATTATCTATTAATCCAATCCCACCATTGTCAATTGATATATTTTCATCAGGAATCAGCTTATTTAAATCAACTTCCTTTAAATTTCCAATTCCTTTACATTTTTTGCATGCTCCTCTTGGAGAGTTAAATGAAAAATTATTAGGTTCTGGTAACTCATAAGAAATACCAGAGTCTTCACACATAAGATTCATGCTAAAATACCTGGCTTCTCCTGTTTCATTATCGATTATTAAAATTGAATTATTTCCATGAAAAAAACAGGTTTCAATACTTTCTTTAAATCGTTTTTTTGAAAAAGCTCCATCCTTAATATTGAGCTTATCAATTACAATTTCAATATCATGATTTTTATATCTTTCTAGGCTAGTATTATTATTTATGTCGCATATTTTGCCATCGATTCTGCACTGAGTAAAGCCTTTTTTTATTATTTGTTGAAATAAATCCTGATAATTCCCTTTTCTTGATTTTACAACAGGCGCTAATAGTATTATTTTTTTTCCCCAATATATTTTTTCAACTAAATCTAGTATTTGATCACTGGTATAGCTCACCATTTTCTTATCAGTTATATAGCTATATGCATCTGAGCACCTTGAAAACAATAGCCGTAAAAAATCATATATTTCTGTTGTTGTACCTACAGTTGATCTTGGAGATTTATTGACTGTTTTTTGCTCAATCGCAATAACAGGGGATAGACCCTCAATTTTATCAACATCTGGCCTTTCTAGTTTAGATAGAAATTGTCTAGCGTATGCAGAAAAGGTTTCAATATATCTTCTCTGGCCCTCTGCATATATTGTATCAAAAGCTAATGAAGACTTTCCACTACCTGAAAGTCCTGTTATAACAACCAACTTATCCCTTGGAATTTTTAGACTAATGTCCTTTAAATTATTGGATTTTGCCCCGTAAATTGAAATCACATCTTCACTCATAATATTTTAGTAACCAATTGCAGTATCATCACCTCTTTTGTCAGCACCACCTTCTAATGTTTTATCAGATTTAATTAATATTCCATCAACTCTACCTATTAGCCCTTTATCATTTAATTTGTAACCAGATTTTTTAAGCTCATCTTTTATAATTGTACTGAATCTATCAGACTCTATTCTTATAGAATCTGGCATCCACTGATGATGAAATCTGGGAGAATTAACAGCTTCATTCATACTCATATTAAATTCATGAACATTAAGTATAGTTTGAATTACCGAGGTTATAATAGTAGATCCACCAGGTGTGCCAAGTGTCATATATAATTGATTATTTTTTTCAACTATAGTAGGGGTCATTGAGCTTAACATTCTTTTTTCTGGTTCAATTTTATTAGCAACTCCGCCGATTAAACCATACATATTTGGAAATCCAGGTTTGCTTGAAAAGTCATCCATTTCGTTATTCAAAAAGAAGCCCAATTCATCGCAATAAAGTTTTGACCCATATGAACCGTTTAGTGTAGTCGTAGCTGCAATTGCATTACCAAAACTGTCAACAATTGAATAATGGGTAGTTTCTTCACTTTCTACTATACTTATATTTCCGTGTTTTAAGTTAAATGAGTTTGTAGGTTCATCGAATGTAAAGTTTTTCATTCTGTTTTTTAGATATTCTTCATTGACCAATTTATCAACCGATATTTTTACAAAATCTGGGTCACCAAGAAAATGACTTCTATCAGCAAATGATCTCCTTTCAGCTTCAACCAATAATTTGATATAATTAACTGAATTATGACCTAATTCCTCCAAATCATATGGTTCAATCATTTTAAGTATTTGATTAATGCATATTCCACCACTGGATGGAGGTGACATTGAAATGATATTTAAGTCATCGTATTCAAAAATGACAGGTTCTCGCCATACAGGTTTATAATTATCCAAATCTTCTAATGAAATTATTCCTCCATTTTCTTGAATATATTTTACTAATTTACTAGCTGTTTCACCTCTATAGAATTCATCTTTTCCGTTAATCATTATTCTGTTAAGAGTCGAAGCTAAATTTTCATATCGTATTAAATCATTAGTTTTAAAATCTTTGTCAAATAAAGTAGGAGTTTTATTAATAAGCTTAAAATATTGTTGATTTTCCTTTATTTTTTGACTCTGTTTTTCAGTAACAACTACTCCGTCTTTTGCAAGCTTAATGACAGGCTCAAAAATATCTTTTATAGGTAAACTACCAAACTTTTCATGTACTTCAAAAATGCCTGCAATAGTTCCTGGAACTCCAACAGACAATGCGCCAATCATACTTAAACCTTCAATTATATCACCGTTTTCATCAAGATACATGTCTTTAGTTGATTTTATAGGCGCTTTTTCTCTATAATCT
>CABWYN010000015.1 GCA_902509675.1 uncultured Bacteroidota bacterium
GAACTTATAGCATTAGACGATGCAGAGATCAAATACAGCACCGTACAAAACTGGTACCCTGGCGATAGCGAAGGAAAAGGAGGAGTATTCAATTTTGTGACCAAAAGAGGTATTTGCGGAGACAATGCAAAAATTTCGTGGACTCAAGTTGAAACTGGAAGTGCTGTAACTTGGAAATATCCTTCGTGTATTTTGAAAGGTAAAAATTCTGTTGGAGAGTTTTACTCAATAGCGGTTACAAATAATTTTCAGCAAGCAGACACAGGTACTAAAATGATCCATATCGGTGAAAATACGAAGTCAACAATAATTTCAAAAGGGATCTCAGCTGGAAAATCACAAAATAGCTATAGAGGTTTGGTTCATGTAGGTCCCAGAGCTAAAAACTCAAGAAACTTTTCACAATGTGACAGTCTTTTAATTGGGAATGAATGTGGCGCACACACATTTCCATATATTGAAACAAAAAATAAATCTGCTAAAATAGAGCATGAAGCTACTACAAGTAAAATCGGAGAGGATCAAATATTTTATTGTAATCAAAGAGGTATTGATACCGAAAAAGCTATTGCAATTATTGTAAACGGTTTTAGTAAAGAGGTTTTAAATAAACTTCCAATGGAATTTGCAGTAGAAGCTCAAAAATTATTAGAAATAAGTTTAGAAGGTTCAGTAGGATAAAAAAATATTATGTTAAAAATTAAAAATTTACACGCACAAGTTGAAGATAAAGACATTCTTAAAGGAATCGATTTAGAAATTAAAGCTGGAGAAATCCATGCAATCATGGGTCCAAACGGATCTGGTAAAAGCACATTAGCTTCTGTGATTACTGGAAAGGAAGAATATGAAATGACTGAAGGTAAGATTCTGTTTGATGACGAAGACTTAGATGAAGTTTCACCCGAGGAAAGAGCACATAAAGGAATATTTATGTCGTTTCAATATCCAATTGAAATCCCTGGGATTACAACTACCAACTTTATAAAAACTGCGATTAACGAAACTAGAAAAGCAAAGGGCGAAAATGATATGCCAGCTAAGGATATGCTTAAAATGTTAAGAGAAAAGTGTGATTTGTTAGACATAGACCAAAAATTTCTTTCAAGGTCTATCAATGATGGTTTTTCTGGTGGTGAGAAGAAAAGAAATGAAATTTTTCAGATGGCCATGTTAGAACCTAAACTAGCAATTCTTGATGAAACAGATTCAGGCTTAGATATCGATGCACTTAAAATTGTTGCTAATGGTGTAAATAAACTTAAAAATGAAGATAATGCAGTGATGGTTATTACTCACTATCAAAGATTATTAGATTATATAGTCCCTGATTATGTTCATGTTCTGTTTGACGGAAAAATTGTCAAATCTGGCGGTAAAGAGTTAGCCTTTGAACTTGAGAAAAAAGGATACGATTGGATAAAAGAGGGAATTAAATAATTGGTATGGTTCATTTAAAGGAAAAATTATTATCATCTTTCATAGCTTTTGAAAATCAAAAAGATATTGACAGTTATGTTCATGGAATAAGAACAAAAGCAATAAAGAATTTTGAAAAAGAAGGATTTCCAACAAAAAAATTGGAAAACTGGAAGTATACCTCCTTAAAAAAAACTCTAAATCATGACTATAAATTATTCCCCTCAACAACAGAGGCTTTAGAGTTTAAGGATATCAAAGATTTTCTAATTGATGATATTGAATCCTACAAAATAATATTTGTAGATGGGAAATACTGCTCTCATCTTTCAGAGACAACTCATGACGGTATGGATATCTGTATTCTGTCTTCTGCTCTTTCTCAGTCAAAATATGATCTTGTAATTGAAAATTATTTTGACAAGATTTCTAAAAAAGACGGAATAACATCTTTAAACACAGCGTTTTCAAGTGAGGGTTCTTACATACACATTCCAAAAAATGTACAAGTTGATAAGCCTATTCAAATAGTTTATTTTTCAACGGGTAAAAACGAATCTGTTCTTTATCAACCCAGAAATTTGATCATTGTGGACGAAAATTCACATGTTGAAATTATCGAAAGGCATCAAAGTTTAAGTGAGAATAGTACTTTGGTCAATAGTGTTTCAGAAATATATTGTAACCAAAGATCAATTGTTCAGCATTATAAAATTCAAGATGATAATAAAAATGCATCTTTAATAGACAATACATTTATAAGTCAACAAAGAAATAGTGACTACACACTTCATACTTTTTCTTTTGGAGGTGAGTTGACACGAAATAATCTGAGCATTTTTCAAAATGATGAAAGAATTGAGTCAACAATTAAGGGAATAACTATTATTGGTGAAAATCAACATGTTGACCACAACACTCTTATTCATCACAAGAAACCAAATTGTAATAGCTATCAAGATTACAAGAGTATTTTTGGAGAAAATTCTGTTGGTGTTTTCAACGGTCAAGTACTGGTTGAAAAGGAAGCTCAAAAAACCAATGCATTCCAAGCAAACAATAATGTTTTAATTTCAGACAAAGCAACAATCAATACAAAACCCCAGTTAGAGATTTTTGCAGATGATGTGAAATGTTCTCATGGATGTACTGTTGGTCAGCTTGATAAAAACGCACTCTTCTACATGAGATCTCGCGGAATTCCTGAAAAAGAAGCGACTGCTTTACTAATGTATGGTTTTGCAAATAAAGTATTAAGTAGCGTAAATATTCCAGAAGTAAAAACAAGAATCAATAATATTATTGCAAGTAAACTAGGTGTTAAAATGGGATTTGATATTTAATATGAATATCCTTGAAAACATAGAATCAATCAGAAACGATTTTCCAATCCTAAATACTAAAGTGAATGGAAATCAGCTGATATATCTTGATAATGCAGCCACCTCACAAACACCCAATTGTGTAATAGAATCTATCTCTGATTATTATAAAACTCTTAACTCAAATATTCACAGAGGGGTTCACAAGTTAAGTCAATTAGCTACAGAAAAATACGAGGAGTCTAGAGCAAAATTCAAGGAACATTTGAATGCTAATAACACTTGTGAAATAATATTTACATCCGGAACTACACACAGTATTAATTTAATTTCAAATGGATTTTCAAAATTTTTATCGAAAGGTGATGAGATAATCGTTTCCCAACTTGAACACCACAGTAATATAGTCCCATGGCAAATGTTGTGCGAAAAAACTGGGGCAATAATGAAGGTTATTCCGATGAATGAAAAAGGAGAGCTTGATCTTAATACGTTTTCTTCACTATTAAACGACAAAACAAAAGTTGTTTTTGTTAATCATGTTTCAAATGCTCTGGGGACAGTTAATCCGATTGAAATTATAATTGAGAAGTCACATAATGTTGGTGCGGCTGTTTTAATTGACGGGGCTCAAGCAGCACCTCATTTTGAAATTGATGTAAAAAAACTAAATGTTGATTTTTACGTATGCTCAGCTCATAAACTTTGTGGACCAACAGGTGTCGGGATTTTATACGGGAAAAAAGAATGGCTTGAAAAACTTCCCCCATATCAAGGAGGTGGTGAAATGATTGACCAAGTATCTTTTGAAAAATCTACGTACGCTGATCTGCCAAATAAATTTGAGGCTGGAACGCCTAATATTTCTGGTGTAATTGCTTCTGGGGTAGCTCTAGATTACATAAACCAAATTGGACTAGCTAACATTAAAGAATACGAGGATTATTTACTTGACTATGCTACCTCAAAACTTAAAGAAATTGATGGAATTAAAATATACGGTGAATCTAAAACTAAGGTCTCTGTAATCTCTTTTAATATTGGAGAAATTCATCCCTATGATATTGGTAGTGTTATTGACAATTTAGGAATTGCTGTTAGAACTGGGCATCATTGTGCTCAACCTATTATGGATTATTTTGACATCCCTGGTACGATCAGAATTTCTTTTAGTTTTTACAATACAATAGAAGAGATTAATATTTTAATTGATGCGCTTAAAAGAGCTTCAAAAATGTTATCTTAATATCAATTAAACCATTCAATAAAAAATTACACTTGAAAATCAGTAACATACAAAATGAAATTGTCGAAGAGTTTGATATATTTGACACCTGGATGGATAAGTACGAGTATTTAATTGAATTGGGTAAATCTGTTCCTAAAATAAGTGATCAAAATAAAAGTGAAGATAATATTATAAAAGGTTGCCAAAGTAAAGTTTGGCTCCACGCTGAAAAGGAAGATGGCTTGATTAAATTTTACGCCGATAGTGATGCAATTATTACAAAGGGAATTATTAGTTTATTAATAAGAACCTTTTCTAATCAAAACCCAACAGACATTATAAATGCAAATACTGACTTTATAGATAAAATTGGCTTAAGACAACATTTATCAGCAAACAGGGCCAATGGGCTTAATAATATGATTAAAAAAATAAAATATTACGCGATTGCATTTTCAAAATTAAATTAGATGGATAAACAAAAATTTGATCCGAATATTTTGGGCGAAAAAATAATTAAGACGATAAAAACAATTTTTGACCCAGAAATTCCAGTAGACATATATGAGCTTGGTCTAATTTATGATATTATGATAAATGAGGATTTTGATGTTAAGATTATGATGACTTTGACCACTCCTAATTGCCCAGTTGCTGAAACACTCCCTGTGGATGTAGAAGAAAAAGTAAAAACTGTAGAGGGTGTAAATGATGTGAAAGTTGAAATTACTTTTGAACCTGCTTGGTCACAAGATTTAATGAGTGATGAAGCTAAATTAGAATTAGGAATTTTATAGACTATGAATAAAATAGGTATTGACGCAATTTCGTATTACGTACCTTCGATTTACTTATCAATTGAAGAACTTTCAAAAAACAGAAACTTAAACTACGCGAAACTACGTAATGGGTTGGGATTAGAAAAAATGGCTATTGCGGATTCTAACGAAGATCCTTCTTCATTTGCCGCCAACGCATTAATAGATCTATTTGAGAAAAATAGTTTGAACCCTCAAGATATTGGAAGGATTTACATGGGAACTGAAAGCGCTTTGGACGCCTCAAAACCCTCCGCAACTTATGCAACTGAAATGGTTGAAAGGTTTCTTACAAAAAAGTTTGGTGAGAGATCTCTGAAAAATTGTGATGTTACCGATATGACTTTTGCCTGTATTGGAGGAGTTGATGCACTACAAAATACCATGGATTGGATTTCAAGAAATCCAGGTAAAAAAGCTATTGTTGTAACTTCAGATTTGTCAAAATATGAATTAAACTCAACCGGTGAATATACTCAAGGTGCAGGTGCAGTTGCTTTATTAATTTCTGAAAACCCGTCAATAATTTCAATTGACAATCATTGGGGAATTGCGACCAAAAGCGAAAATGATTTCTTCAAGCCTCGAAGAACTTTCAATAAAAAAAGTTTAATCAAAGAAATTATTGCCAAATTAGAACTTGATATATCGGAAAAAGATTTTGAAAGTAATTTATCAAACTCGGAGTTTTGGGATAACAACAGTGAAATAATCGAAGTGTTCAAAGACGAGCCTATTTTTGACGGACAGTTCTCAAATTCTTGTTATATAAACAGAATGAAAGAGGCATTTATTCATTTTCAAAAGCAGAAAAAAATAGATTTTTTAAACGATTGGGATCATCTAATTTTTCATTTACCCTATGCGTTTCATGGTAGGAGAATGATCTTTAACAACTGGCTAGAATGGATTAAAAATGACAGTAAGTTTGAAGATTTAACAAAGGAAATTGGTTCAGAAAATGACCCCGATTTTAATAAGAAATCTTACAAATCTTCTCTTTATAAAGATTACGTAGCGAATAAAGTTTCACCTGGTGAAAAGGCTTCATCTTCTATTGGGAATATGTATTCTGCATCGGTTTTTATGTCTTTGCTGAGTATGCTTAATTACCATTTTGAAAATAAAAATAAAATTGCAGGTGAAAAAGTAGGGTTTATCAGCTATGGTAGTGGATCAAAAGCCAAAGTATTTCATGGAATCATTCAGGATAAATGGGCAGATAAAATAAAGACATCAAAATTATTTGAATTCTTAAAAACAAGGAAAGAAATTTCTTTTTCAATGTATGAAAGCTTACATCAAAATAAAGAAGTCTCACCATTGACCAATCACAATGCTAGATTCTCACACACAGATCAAGAACCAAACTCTAAAGGGTACCGATATTATAAAATATAATGACAGATAATATTATTAATAGAGTACAGAAAAGTGGTATAATTACTATCGATTTTGAAGATGTAGATGTCCCGGATAATATAGAAGAGATTGACGTTAAAAACTGGTTACATGAGGGATTTTATTTAAAGGAAAAAGACTTTAGAGATTCTATAAAAGTACATGATTGGGAAAAATATAAAAATGCATTTGTTTTTATTCATTGCAGCAGTGATGCTATCATACCCACTTGGGCATATATGCTGATTTCAACAAAAATTCAAGAGTTTACTGATAAGTCCGTAATTGGAAATAAAGATAAAATATACGAACTGATTTTTGAAGACTATATAAGCTCTTTAAATTTTTCTAAATACAAAGACAAATCTGTTATAATTAAAGGCTGTTCTAGTAAAATAATACCGCTTTCAGCTTACCATAAAATAACTGTAAAATTAAAGCCATTTGTTAAGAGTGTTATGTATGGGGAGGCCTGTTCTGCGGTACCTATCTTTAAAAAACCTAAATAGTCTCTGGATATAAAAAATTATTGTAAGGAAATCTTGTCACATGAATTTCTCTCACCTTTGAATACATCAACTCCTTTAAATCCTTGATATTTTTTTTATCTTTTGCTGAAATAAATATCACATTTTCCCCGAGTTCATTCATCCATGTTTTTTTCCAGTCATCTAAAGTATAATGCTTTTTTGTTCGCTCAGTTACCAAGTCATCATCCTCGATCTCAACTGCCTTATAGTTATCAATTTTATTAAATACCAGCAGTGTTGGTTTATTTAAAGACTTGATCTCATCCAATATTTTCTCAACGGATTGCTTGTGCTCTTCAAAATTTGGGTGTGTGATATCAATCACGTGTAGTAACAAATCTGCCTCCCTAACTTCATCCAATGTGCTTTTAAATGACTCTACCAGTTGAGTAGGTAATTTTCTGATAAAACCAACAGTATCACTTATTAAAAAAGGAAGGTTTCCGATTACTAATTTTCTAACTGTGGTGTCTAATGTTGCAAATAATTTATCCTCAGCAAAAACTTTTGATTTACATAATAAATTCATCAGTGTGGATTTTCCAACATTTGTATAGCCAACAATTGCAACACGAACTAACTTGCCTCGATTGCCTCGCTGAACGTGCATTTGTTTATCGATTGCCTTGATCTTATTTTTGAGTAACGATATTTTATTCCTTACTATTCTTCTATCTGTTTCTATTTCTGTTTCTCCGGGACCCCTCATTCCAATTCCCCCTTTTTGTCTTTCAAGATGTGTCCACATACCTTTTAATCTTGGAAGTAAATATTGGCATTGTGCGAGTTCCACTTGCGTCTTTGCATAGCTTGTTTTAGCTCTTTGGGCGAAAATATCTAAAATAAGATTTGTCCGGTCTAAAATTTTACAATTGAATATTTTACTGATATTTCTTTCTTGAGTTGCAGAAAGCTCGTCATCAAAAATTACGGTTTGAATATCATTTTCCTTTACATATTCGCGAATCTCCATGATTTTTCCCTCTCCGATAAATGTTTTTGGATTTGGATTATTCAATTTTTGAGTAAAGATTTTAGTTACTGTGCCTCCAGCGGTTAAGGTTAGGAAAGCCAGTTCATCTAAATAATCTCTAGCCTTTTCAATATCCTGATCAATTGTAATAATTCCTATAAGTACAGTTTTTTCCAAAATTTACTTTTCAAGTTGACAAATTTAAGTTAATATTAAATTTGATAATGAAAAAAGTTAAATTTTAATAATGCATTTGTATATTTAAGTAACTAATCAAACACATTCTACCTTGAGACATTTATTTTTTATTGTTCTGTTTTTAACAGGGCAACTTATATACGCACAAGAAAACTCAACCGTCGATTGCTCATCTGGGCCGTTATCGTCAACCATTTGTTATGATACTGGATTGGATAATAGTTATGTTTATACCAGCAATGACGGAACCCCTTTGAATCTGACAATTGACCAAGGTCAGGTTGAAAATAATTATGACGAATTTATAGTATATGACTCGGATGGTGTAACTGAATTAACTCCTGCACAACCTTTTTACGGGAATGCAGGCGATATTTCTGGTCTAACTTTTCAATCCACTGGTGACTCAATTTCATTTGTTATTGACGAGGACGGTAGTGTTAGTTGTGTGGCTAATTCATATACTCCAATTACATTCACGGTCTCTTGTGCTACATGTGTAAATCCACAGGTTGATTATGAAGTTGTTTCTGACTGTTTGAATGCACCTCAGTTTTTTGTTGATGTTGATGTAACCGACCTAGGCTCTGCAGGTAGTTTGACAGTTTCGGATAATCAAGGCAATAACTCTACAGTGAGTAACACAGGGACATTTCAATTTGGTCCCTATGCAAATAATACGGATGTTCAATTTACCGTAGCTAATGATGATGATGTTAATTGCTCCGTCTCAAGTGGGTCTTTAACACAAGAATATTGTGCAGTAACATTAGTTGATTGTGCTGCTGGTCCAGTATCAAGCTCATACTGTTCTGGAAATAATGACACTACACAATTTGAATACGTAAGCTCTGACGGATCTCCTTTGAATCTAACTATAGACTCAGGAAATGTTGAAAATAATTATGATGAACTTATTATTGTTGACTCCGATGGAGTAACAGAACTTTACAATGGATACGGAAATGGTGGTGACATCACAGGACTAACTTTCCAATCTTCAGGAAATACCATCTATTTTTCGGTTGTATCTGATGGATCCGTAAGTTGCCAATCTGGATCTGGAGCTTTGGCAGACGGAATTAATTATACTGTGGCTTGTGCAACCTGTACAAATCCATCCGCAGAGTATGCTGTAATTGACGATTGTGCAAACGGTGACCAGTTTCTAATCGATGTCAATATAACTGATATGGGAGATGCAGGGTCGTTAACAATCTCTGACAATTACTCGTCAAATACAGAGCAAGTAACAACAACTGGTATTGTTCAAATGGGACCTTATCCGTTCTTAACAGATATTATAATTACAACATCAAATGATCAAGATGTAAACTGCGTAATAAATAGTAACCCAATACAACTGTTTGCTTGCCCACCAGAAAATGATAACTGTAGTGGAGCAATTGAGGCAGTTGTAAATACTGATCAATCCTGTAGTTTAACAACACAAGGTACACTTAGTGGAGCCTCGTATTCTGGAAATGAAAGTAACTGTCTTGCTGATATGGACGACGATGTTTGGTTTTCGTTCTCAGCTTTAAGTGAAGTACAATCTATTTCCATTCAAAATATTACCGGGAGTACGGGTAACTTAGGTCATGCTCTGTATGTAGGAACTGGTAATGTATTATGTAATACACTCGAGGAATTATACTGTGTAAACGAAACCGCTAGTGTTAGCCCTGATTTAACAATCGGGGTAACATATCATATACGTATATTTTCGGTTGGTAGTGAAGAACAAGATGTGAACTTTGATTTATGTGTAAGTGACGCTCCAGACAATACAGTTTGTGATAACGCTACGAATTTTTGTGGCGAGGGTGGAGCTTTGTATGGTGCAAATATTTTTGATTACCCAAGTATTGGACAAATTGCCTGTTTGTATACCACTCCAAATCCCTCATGGAATACAATTCAAATTGGAGAATCTGGAGACATTGATATTCAGATTACTCAAAATACAGCCTTTGACGATGACGGAAATGCGGTAGGAACAGGATTAGATGTAGACTTTGTTCTTTGGGGGCCTTTTGAAGCGGGAGAAAACTTTTGTGAGGAAGGGATTTTAGATCAAGGTTGCCCTGAGCCTGGCAACTGTCCCAACAATACTTCAGATGCAAACTTCTATCCCTATGGAAATATTATAGATTGTAGCTACTCTGTATATAGCGTAGAAAACTTAACTATTGAAAACGCACAGTCAGGAGAAGTATATGTTCTTTTAGTAACTAACTATTCAAACAATGCAGGAATAATTCAGATTGAACAAACCAATACTGGAGAAACCGGTGCAGGATCAACCATAGCAGAAATCGAGGTTGAACTGGGAAGTGATCAAACATTTTGTGGTTTCCCTGAATATGAAATTGTTGCCGAAGCACCCTTTGGAGATTATTTTGAATGGTATTTGGATGGAGTATTAATCGAAAATGAGTCTGAAGAATCATTAATTGTTGACACTTCAGGTGAGTATAGCGTTGTTGTTTATGACCAGCAATGTGGATCGTTCGCTGAAGATTCAGTCCAAATAAATCTTTTCTCTGAATCGTATGCTTATACGACTGATGATATTATAACCTGTGATGACAGTTCTGACGACGGAATTGAAAATTTTGATCTGTCAATTCAGGACGAAAATATTTTAGGCGGTCAAGACCCTAATCAATTTATTGTGACTTATTATGAGTCAGCTAGTGATGCGCAGCAAGGAGTAAACTCTGTTGAAACCAATTATACAAATACATCAAATCCTCAAGAAATTTTTGCAAGAGTTGAACATATTGATGCAGTTGGTTCAAACTCAGGGTGTTATTCTATTTCACAATTTAATATTGAGGTTACCGGTGCAGTTCCAGACGCTATATCACCAGACGAATATGTCTTATGTAATCCATTAGATGTAACAAATAACCAAATATTTGATTTAAGCTCTCAGAATGAAATTATTTTAGAAGGTCAAAATATTGATAATTTTGATGTTACCTACCACATCTCGGAACAGGATGCAATGAACGGAGATAATCCTTTAGAATCCCAATATGAAAACTTAACTAACCCTCAGACAATTTATGCCAGAGTTGAAAGTAGTAACGCTTATGAGTGTTTTAGTATCACAAGCTTTGATCTTGTAATTTGTTTGATACCCGAAGGAATATCCCCCAACAATGATGGGTATAATGATAGTTTTGAGCTAAAAGGGTATGATGTTAAAAGTCTTAAAATATATAATAGGTATGGAAAGTTAGTGTTCAGTACTACTAACTATAATGATACCTGGGAAGGTCAGTCAAATGATGGGAATAAATTACCTGTAGGTACTTATTTTTATCATATGGTGTACGATGAGAATTTAGAAAAAACAGGATGGGTTTATGTAAACTATTAATCTCTAGAGGATTGTCTTGTTATTTATTAAAATAAATACTAGATTTAAAAGAATTGAGACTAACTAAGCCTACATACTCTTCTATCAATAAATTACTATGAAAAGACATTTATTTTTTATTGTTCTGTTTTTAACAGGGCAACTTATATACGCACAAGAAAACTCAACCGTCGATTGCTCATCTGGGCCGTTATCGTCAACCATTTGTTATGATACTGGATTGGATAATAGTTATGTTTATACCAGCAATGACGGAACCCCTTTGAATCTGACAATTGACCAAGGTCAGGTTGAAAATAATTATGACGAATTTATAGTATATGACTCGGATGGTGTAACTGAATTAACTCCTGCACAACCTTTTTACGGGAATGCAGGCGATATTTCTGGTCTAACTTTTCAATCCACTGGTGACTCAATTTCATTTGTTATTGACGAGGACGGTAGTGTTAGTTGTGTGGCTAATTCATATACTCCAATTACATTCACGGTCTCTTGTGCTACATGTGTAAATCCACAGGTTGATTATGAAGTTGTTTCTGACTGTTTGAATGCACCTCAGTTTTTTGTTGATGTTGATGTAACCGACCTAGGCTCTGCAGGTAGTTTGACAGTTTCGGATAATCAAGGCAATAACTCTACAGTGAGTAACACAGGGACATTTCAATTTGGTCCCTATGCAAATAATACGGATGTTCAATTTACCGTAGCTAATGATGATGATGTTAATTGCTCCGTCTCAAGTGGGTCTTTAACACAAGAATATTGTGCAGTAACATTAGTTGATTGTGCTGCTGGTCCAGTATCAAGCTCATACTGTTCTGGAAATAATGACACTACACAATTTGAATACGTAAGCTCTGACGGATCTCCTTTGAATCTAACTATAGACTCAGGAAATGTTGAAAATAATTATGATGAACTTATTATTGTTGACTCCGATGGAGTAACAGAACTTTACAATGGATACGGAAATGGTGGTGACATCACAGGACTAACTTTCCAATCTTCAGGAAATACCATCTATTTTTCGGTTGTATCTGATGGATCCGTAAGTTGCCAATCTGGATCTGGAGCTTTGGCAGACGGAATTAATTATACTGTGGCTTGTGCAACCTGTACAAATCCATCCGCAGAGTATGCTGTAATTGACGATTGTGCAAACGGTGACCAGTTTCTAATCGATGTCAATATAACTGATATGGGAGATGCAGGGTCGTTAACAATCTCTGACAATTACTCGTCAAATACAGAGCAAGTAACAACAACTGGTATTGTTCAAATGGGACCTTATCCGTTCTTAACAGATATTATAATTACAACATCAAATGATCAAGATGTAAACTGCGTAATAAATAGTAACCCAATACAACTGTTTGCTTGCCCACCAGAAAATGATAACTGTAGTGGAGCAATTGAAATTAATGCCAATGATGGCGGAGAATGCATTTCTTCAGGATCCGGTACACTGGTAGCAGCTACACCATCCTCGCAATCTAATTCTTGTGATGGATCAGCTGATGACGATGTTTGGTTTTCATTCTCGGCAGTTTCAGAAAATCATGCTATTTCATTATCTAATATAATTGGTGATACAACAGACTTATACCATGTTCTTTACCAAGGAGATGATTGTGGAAATTTAACCGAATTGTATTGTAGTGATGATGAAAACAGTACAGCAAATGGCTTAACCGTAGGAGAAAATTATTTTGTGAGGGTTTACTCGTATACAGCTAACGAATTATCTAATTTAACATTTGATATTTGCGTATTTACTGTTCCTCCTCCAATATTTACAAGCACTACATTATTCACTGTTGAAGAATTAGTAACTGATGTTTTAATTGATTCAGAGTGTAACCAATCATTTAATATCACATCAAGCACTGGTTCAGATTTTGGAAGCACTAACGGAATTGGATATTTTGAATCCAACGGGTCTAGTTGGCCATTTGAAAACGGGTTAATAATGACATCAGGAGATATAGCAAATGCCATTGGTCCCGAAAGTGGTGTTATTAGTGACGGTGATTATGACTGGCCAGGTGATGCTGATTTAGAAGCATATATCCCGGGATTAAACGCAGGGGATACCAATAATGCTTCGATTTTAGAATTTAACTTTGTACCAGTTTCTAATAGTATAAGTTTTGACTTTATTTTTGCAGCAGAAGAATACGGTACTTTTCAATGTACCTTCACTGATGCTTTTGCGTTTCTTTTAACTGACTCATCAGGAAATACAACGAATCTAGCAATTGTCCCAGGGACGACAGATCCAATTTCAGTCCTGACCGTAAGAGACGGGCAGTATAACGATGGTTGTGAATCTGTAAATGAAGAATGGTTTGCAGATTATTACGGCCCTGGAGGTCTCCCCCCACTGACAAGTCCAACAAACTTTTTGGGAAATACAGAGGTAATGACAGCTCAATCTGATGTTATTCCGAATGAACTATATACTATTAAACTAGTTGTAGCAGACGACGGAGATACAGCCTATGACTCTGCTGTATTTATAGATGGTGGAAGCTTTGACATTGGACAACTTGATTTGGGTGAAGATATTTTAGTTTCATCTGGAAATGCATTGTGTGAAGGTCAACAAATAGTCCTTGACGCCGGAGCATTGCCAAATAATTCATCAATTGAGTGGTTCATGGACGGTACATTAATTGAAAATGCAAATGATGTTACACTTTCAGTCACAGAGACCGCATTTTACAGTGCTACTATAACAGTAGATAATACAGATTGTAGTTATTCAGACGACATTCTTGTCGAATTTTTTCAATCTCCTGTTATTGTCCCAGTAAACGACTATGTTATAAAATGTGCTAATGAAGGATTTGAACTAGAAGTTAATATTGAAAATAGTGATCAATTGAATTCGTTAACATATATATGGACTCTTGACGGAATAGATCTTCAAATTGGTCCGGATAACACATACTATTTAGATGAAAATTCAGAGGAATTTGGAGAATTTACAGTAACGGTATTTGATGATATAACGTACTGCTGGAATTCTACCACAATAGATATTGAATTTTATGAAAATAGATATTGTGTAGATCTTCCTCAAGGTTTATCACCAAATGGTGATGGATTTAATGACTGTCTAATATTGGATCACCTTGAGGCAGAGGAAGACATTGACAGAATAGATGTATTTAATAGATACGGAACAAAGATATACGAATTAAATAATTATGTAGACCAGTGGTGTGGTGTAAATCAAGATGGAGAAATAATGCCGGTTGGAACCTATTTTTATATAATCTATTTCAATTCCTCAAAAGAACCAATAACAAGCTGGATTTATCTTAACTACTAATAAATAAATTATGAAAAAAAGAATTTTAGTTATACTCATTTTGCTGATTGCATTTAAAATTAATGCTCAGCAAGACCCTCAGTATACTCAATACATGTATAATATGAATGTGATTAATCCTGCGTATGCTGGATCTAATGATGCTGCCAGTATTGGAGTTTTATACAGAGACCAATGGGAGGGTTTGGAAGGGGCTCCCAAAACTGCAACCATGAATGTTCACTTTCCAGCAGGAAAAAATGTAGGTATTGGTTTTTCAGCAATTGCAGATGAGATTGGTCCGGTTAGTGAAACTAATTTATATGTTGACTTTTCGTATACCTTAAATTTTTCTAATGATAATCGATTAGCTTTCGGCGTAAAAGCCGGAGGGACTTTTCATGATATTGGTTTGGTAGATTTAAGCTTAATCGATCCAAATGATCCTTTTTTTGCTAATGATGTTAATGAAAATACGCCTAATATTGGAGCAGGTATTTATTTTTACAAACCCAATAATTATTATGTTTCTGTTTCCGTTCCAAATATTTTAGAATCAGTTCATTTAGATAATAATGATTTTAATATTGGATCAGAAACTAGACATATTTTTGCCGCAGCTGGTTATGTTTTTGATATCAATGAAAACTTCAAATTCAAACCGCATACATTTGTTAAATATGCATCTCAAATGCCGATAAGTTTAGATTTAAATGCTAATCTTTTTATGTATGATTTAATTGAAATTGGAGCAGGATACAGGACAGATGATTCAATCACTGCGATGATAAATTTTATGGTATCTCCGTCAATTAGAATAGGATACGCATATGATAGTATTCAATCTGAATTAAATTTTTTAACAAAAGCATCACACGAAATTTTTATCAATTTTGACATTAACTTTAAATCTAAAGTATCTAGATCTCCAAGATATTTTTAATTGTATAATAATATAATATGAAAAAGACATTAACATTATTAATTATAGCCTTATTTAATTATTCACTTGTGTATTCACAAAGCAACTCAACTAAAAAGGCTGATCGCTTATATGATCGACTCGAATTTGTAAAAGCTGCTGAAGAATATCTAAAATTGAATGACTCTGATTTAAATAGTGAGTACGTAATAACCAAACTTGCTAATTGTTATTATAATTTGTTTGAAACACGGGAGGCGGAAAAATGGTTCAAAAAAATTATTAATAAAAACCCTGAGGCGGAAATGATTTACAGGTATTCTCAAATGCTAAAAGCTAACGGAAAATACAAGGAATCAAATGAGTGGATGAATAAGTTTTCTGAAATGAAACCTTACGATTCAAGGGCAGTTTCCTATAAAAACACACCGAATTATATTGATAAAATTATAGAAAAGGGTAAAAGATTTAATATTCAAAATCTTAAAATTAACTCTGAGTATTCGGATTTTGGATCTACAATTTATAAGAATAAATTATATTTTGTTTCATCAAGAAATGAAAATAGAAAATCTTATGGCTGGAATGATGAACCTTTTTTAGATATTTTTTCCTCAACAATAAACGACAAGGGGTCACATCTTCCTGCAGATTTATTTGATGAACTTAACAGTAAGTTTCATGAAGGTATTGTTTCTTTTACTCCTGATGGAAATACAGCTTACTTTACTAGAGAAAGCTACTATGAAGACGAATATCAGAAAGACAGTTTGAATAATACAAAATATAGTCAACTGTACATATACAAAGCTACCAAATTAAAGGATTCTTGGGATACTTTTGAATCTTTAGCAATCAATGATGTTAATTTTTCTAATAAAAATCCAATGGTAAGTCCTGATGGAAAACACCTCTACTTTTCTTCAAATATGCCAGGTGGTTTTGGGCTTTATGATTTATATAAAGCTAAAATTAACGAAGATGGATCTTTAAGTACTGTAGAAAACTTAGGGCAAAAAATAAATACTGAGGGACAAGAAGCCTTTCCTTATTTAACCGCTGAGAATATTCTATATTTTTCATCTGATGGTCATTTGGGATTAGGTGGATTAGATATTTTCTACTCAAAAAATGTAGATAGTAAATGGACTAGTTCAAAAAATGTAGGTATTCCAGTAAACAGTGGGGCAGATGATTTTGCTTTTATGATAAAAGATGAAGATGGATATGTTTCTTCAAACCGATCCGGTGGAATTGGAAAAGATGACATCTATGCTATCAAAAAAATAAGACCACTGTGTGACTTGCTATTAGAAACTATTGTTTTAGATTCTAAAACAAATAGCCCAATTCAGACAGCTTTAACATCTGTTTCTGACGGGGCAGGGACTATCAATAATAGTAAAAATACTAACGAAAAAGGTCTTGTTGAATTTATGATTGAGTGCGAAAATGAAATTAAATTTGTTGTCAGTAAAGACGGATATGAAAGTAAAATTCTTGATATTAAATTACTTGATATGGATCCTCCCGTACTGACGGTAATGCTTGATCCAATTGAAGAATTAATTGTGGAAGAAAAAATTGAGCTTAATCCAATCTACTTCGAATTTGATAAATTTAATATTACCAATGAAGGGGCATTTGAATTGGATAAATTAGTTGCCATTATGGAGAAATATCCTGAGATGATCGTGCAAGTTGAATCTCATACAGACAGCAGAGGTCCTAACTCATATAATTTAAAACTTTCAGAAAATAGAGCCATTTCTACAGCCCAGTATGTAATTTCAAAGGGGATTGATGAAAGTCGAATTTCTGGTATCGGAAAAGGTGAAGAAGAACCAGTTGTTGAATGTTCAAAAGGGTGTTCAAATCAGGATCATGCAACCAATAGAAGATCAGAGTTTATAATACTTTAATAAGTATTTGTACAATAAAAAAAGGTGTCAATTGACACCTTTTTTTTGTTAAAAATTATAAATAACTTCCTGTATAAGATCTTTACTTAAGCTCTGAGCTACAGGACAACCTTTAGCTACTGCTATTAATTTTTCGGTTTGTTGATCTGAAAGATTATTTGTTTCAAAATTAATTTCAATAATAATTTTAGAAATTCTTCTGGGATTTGAAGACATTAACTTAGTGACTTTAGCAGTTGAGTCAGGTAATTGAAAATTATTTTTATCGGCACATATGCCCATAACAGTCGTCATACAGCTACACAAAGCGGAAGCTACCAAATCAGTAGGTGAAAATGCATTACCCTTTCCGTTGTTGTCAACAGGTGCATCTGTTATTATTAAACTAGAAGATTTTAGATGCGTGGATTCTGTTCTAAGATCTCCAATGTATTTATTTTCAATAGAATGTGACATTTAGCAACTATTCTCCTGTAACTAAAACATTGTCAATTTCATACGTAGCTGAATTTGAAGTTGTAGAAATATATTTGAAACCTATAAATACATTTGCTCCTGAAAATGAACTAAGATCAACATTTCCTGAATCTGTCCATGAAGACCAACTACTGTCATCTGTATCTAAAATAACCGAAAGTTCTTGCCAATTACCATCAGTTGAAGGATTACCTCCAGAATAATCAGTAGAAACATATACTTCAAGTGAAGGTCCAGAATATCTGACTACAGACTGAAAATTTAATGTTACTGTTGTTAAAGAAGTCAAATCAATAGCTGAAGTTATAAGCCAATCTTCATTTGAATTACTACCTCCACTAAAGCCAGATATTTTTGCACTAGGAGCTGGATTACCATAAGGTGTAATTTCCCATGTTTGCTCTCCTTCTACATTGACTACGGTCCAGTTATTTAAACTATTTGATGAAAAATCATCAGAAAATAGTGGATCACACCTGGATGAATCAAAGTTAACATCATCCGTTGTGTTCAACATCATAACTCTATTATCTCCGAAATAATCTTTGGTAATAATTCCAGAAATTGTTCCGCTACCCTCAACAGGGAGCATCTTATCATTAAAACTTGAAAATGCGCTAGTCTCTAGCTTGAGAGTACCAGCATCTACACAGCTTTCTAAATCTCTCTGGGTGTCATAATCTTCCTGAGGGTCCACATATGTTAACCCACCTAAAGAGCTAGCAAATTGTGCACTCAGTCCACTAACATATACTCCGATATGCATATCATTAATTTCAGACAAATTAAGAGCCAATGGTACTAGTGAATAAGAATTAGAAGATCTAAGAATACAAGTTGCGGCATTATTTTCAGTGATTTCTGAAATTTCATCACCATACTCATTTGCTCCTCCACCGATTGCTATTACCCCGTCTCCAGAATTGGTTTCTCCAATTGACAAACCTTGTAACTTTATATAAACTTCTCTACCTACATTAAACTGATTGTAACTATCAACTTGATTAATAGAAACTTTTATCCCTGCGGTTGGATTTTCTATTTCATCTTGCATATAAAACTCTTTATAAAAGTTTCCTGCATAGTCTGAAGAAGAAACATATCCTTTAACCACAAGATTTGATTCAATTTCATTAACCTCTCCGTCAACAAAGAAATTTTTAAGTTGAGATATTGTCATCAAATCTGCCGAACCGTTTTCAATTTCAGCTAATAGCTGATTTAAGTTTGCATTTTCTTCTTGGCCAA
This sequence comes from uncultured Bacteroidota bacterium, assembly GCA_902509675.1. Lineage (GTDB taxonomy): Bacteria > Bacteroidota > Bacteroidia > Flavobacteriales > Flavobacteriaceae > MED-G13. Next base: position 19,169 of record CABWYN010000015.1, read on the forward strand.
TACTTGCTGGTACAGAATAGTCGTCATCCTGAACACAAGAAAAATTGATAATTGTCAAAAAAGCAAAAAATGATAATGTATTAATTAATTTCATATTATTTAATTTTTAAAATCTAAAGTATAAGTTTAAAAAGTAGTTGGTTCCTCTACCGTACCAGTATTTGGGACCAAAAACTCTTTTTGGGTTATTTGTATCCTGGAGCAACTCTTGGTAATTAGCATTTCTGCCTTGTTCAAATCCTCCAGTTCTATATTTTTGATTTAGAACATTATTTATACTGGCAAAAAAACCAACATAATAATCTTCGATTTTCCACGATTTACCGCCAATTATATTGACAACCATGTAATCGTCAAATTTTTCTTGCTTTAATAGATCTCTAGCTACATCTAAATCGTAATCATTGAAAGGTAAACCGTCCTGTGCTAAATAAAAATTTTGAGTTCTTGTTAGGGGACTAATATCTACATATGTGTTAGTGAAAAAATTTGAAGTCACTCCAATGAACCAATAATCAGGATCTCTGTATTCAAAGCCAAATGAATAAGCTTTCTGTGGACCTCCAGCTAACTTATAGTTTTTCAGTCCAGAGGAACCTACGGCTACTGTGTTTTCATCAGCTCCTAAATATAAATAGGGATCATTATCATAAGTATATTGACCCACAGAAGCTGCCGCTTTTAATTTAACAGAAGAAATTATTTGAGCCTCAACTCCAAACTCTAAACCTAAATATTTTTTATCAATACCCTGTAAAATTTCCTGTACAAACTCACTATTGTCCTGAAATCCAACTAAACCATCTGCATAATAAAAAGAAATCTCATTTGCATCTTTTACCTCAGAATAAAAGCCAGTTAATCTTCCGTTAAAGATTGGCGTTCTAAATATATAATTTGCATCAAATGACATTATTTTTTCTTCAGTAATAGGGGTGTCATTTATCAAGCCGTTTACATCGCTTCCTACTATGTTGTGATTTACTCTTGAATTTGTAAAGGTATTCCTGATTGAAGGAGCTTTCTGTATGTACGCTGAATTAAAATCAATTATGTGTTTTCCTGAGAATTTATAAGTGATTCCCGTTTTTAATCCGTACCCGTTAAAAGTAACTTTCTCTCCAAGGCCTGCTGAATTCCCTGCATTTGCCTCATTTTCAAAAATTCCGTCCCTTTGATAATTCGTACTTGTAACATTACCCGCAATAAAAAAATCTAACTTATTAAACGAAAAATCTGCCATTGCAAATGCACTAATTTCATCAACATTCATCTTGTAATGATACTTGAAACTGTCGCCTTCAGAAACAATACTGTTTGGTGAAAGTAAATTATAATCAAGAAAATCAAATGAATCTATATTCGAGTAACCAGCTCCACCCAACATATCAGTGATCTCGGCAAAATTGTCAGAGACTAGATTTCTGTAATTTACAGAACTAGTTAGTTTAATATTTTCATTTACCTCTCTTGTATAAGCAGAGTTAACGGTAATTTGTGTGTCATCAACTCTATCTTCATAAAGAACATAGGCTGCATTTAAATTTGCAAAATTATTTGTAAGATTGGCGTCATAAATTCTGTTCCAATTAATTTGGCCATCATTTACAAAGTTTTCCTGAGCTAGGTATGCTCCCTGATAATCAGGCCCATCACTGTCAGCAAGAAAATAGCTTGGTAAATCTTGGTAGTAAGCAGGGCTAGGGTTTGAACCTCCTGCATAATCTAATCTGCTATTTCCCATTTCACCAAACTGAAAACCAATACTGGTTTCAAGCGATGATTTGTCATCAGTTGTCCAATCATGATTTAATATTATTATTGGCTCAACTACTCTCTTAACTCTAGAGTTTCTTTTTTCACCGTCTTGCCATCCCCAATATTCATTGTATTTAGTTCCTTTTAAATCATAAACTTCTTGTGTGTTTGGTGAAACCTTACCTCGTCTATTTGGGGCATATATTGCAGCTAGGTTTATACTGTGTTTACTGTTAAATATTTTTTGCACAGAAAGAAATGCAGAATTTGAATCGTAAAACGATGCGTCTTGGTATCCTTCATTTCCCCATCTTCTTCCAATTGAAAGGGAATATGCCCAACTCTTTGGTAACATTCCTGAGTTGTATGTGGCCATTAATCTATTTGCATAACTTCTGTTTGAAGACGAATAAGTAATTCTACCACCTTGGCCATACTCTGACGCTCTAACGTTGATATTATTAGATCCTAAGATTCCTCCAAAATTATATTTTAAAGGTATGGAGCCATTCGATAATTCTTGGTTTCTTAACACATCATTTAAACCTCCCCAATTACTCCATTGAGGTCTACCATTATACAACTTATTCATTTTAACCCCATTAATCTGAACAATTGCATTGTCAGAATCCAATCCCCTAACCTTAAAGAAAGAAGAACTAAATTCATAAGCCGCAGTTCTGTAAAAAACATCCATTGATGAATTTAATAATCCAGAGATATTATCTGAGGCGGAGGTGTCATCATTTAATTCATCATCACTTAAGGAGATGCTAAATAAATCAAGAACGTCATCAGTTTTAGATAAATCTGAAATTGAATCAGTAGAAATAACTTGATTTTCTTCAGACTGGGAATAAATAGTAAAGTTTATAAATAATATTAGGACAAATATTAACCTTGTTTTGTGCATATTAATAAATATTTTCAACTATTAAATAATTCAGCTAAATTTACGCTTTATTTGTTACTTAATTCAAAAAACTCAAACACTTTTTTATGAAAATCAGACTTCTTTTTTGCTTATTACTTTTCTCTACTATTTGCCTTGACACAATTGGTCAAGAAAGTAAAAGAAATTTTAAAATTCACACGGTTGCTTTTTACAACCTTGAAAATCTATTTGATACAATAAACGATGTAAACAAAAATGATGAAGCAAGTCCTATTATGGAAATCAAATTTAACAGAAGCAAAATTTATAAAAAAAAGGTGTCAAATATGGCTAGGGTGATTTCTCAAATAGGATTAGAAGTAACAAAAAGACCCCCATCTATTGTAGGTATTTGTGAAGTTGAAAACAGAAAGGTAGTTGAAGATTTGATTGCTAATGAAAATCTTAAAAGCCATAATTATGGAATTGTACATTATGACTCTCCTGACAATAGAGGAATTGATGTTGGAATGATTTACAACAGAGACGTATTTAGTGTAAAAAACTCTAATTCTCATGTAGTTTTTATTACAGATAATAACTCAAGTAAAAGAAGAAACACCAGAGATCAGCTTGTTGTAAGTGGTCATCTTGACGGGGAACTAATGCATTTTATTGTGAATCACTGGCCTTCAAGAGGTGCAGATGAAACTAAGAGAATAGCAGCTGCAGAGGTTAATAACTCAATAATTGACTCCCTTAGGAGAGAATATGAAAACCCAAAAATAATAACCATGGGTGATTTTAATGATGACCCATTTGATAAGAGTATTAAAAAAATATTGGGAGCAAAAAAGGACATGAATGATATGACCAATGAGGACCTATATAATCCCTTTGAAACAATTTTAGTAGATGAAGGGGTAGGTAGTAATGCATACAGAGACAAATGGCAGTTATTTGATCAAATCATTTTATCAAAACCTTTTCTGAAAAAAAATTATAAAGATTATCAGTTATACAAAGCAGGAGTTTTTAATAAATCTTTTCTTATAAATAAAAAGGGTAAGTTCAAAGGATATCCGTATAGGAGCTTTTCTTACGGTACATTTACCGGTGGATATAGCGATCATTTACCACCCTACATTTATCTTCTAAAAGAAATAAAATAAAAAAAAGGCCTGCATAAATATGCAGGCCTTTTTTAAGTTGTAAAATTATATCTTAGAAATTATATCTTAAACCAACATTCCAAGTTCTTCCTAATCCGAAGTACCCTTGGTTAGCAGTGTCTATTCCATTGTATAATACACCTGTACCATCACCTGCAGCGATAGCAGATCTTAGTTCACTAATGTATACATTATCAAATACATTATTTACGTTAACTCTGATGTCTAAAGTCCCTTCGTTTACAAACATTTTGTAAGAAAGTCCCATATCAACAACATGATAGTTTGGTAATTTTAAGTTTTCTTTCACAGCTCCTACGTTAGCATATAGCTCATCGTAGAATCTAATGTCTGAATCAAAAGAAAGTCTTTCAGCTAAATCTACGTCTAGACCTAATCCAGCAGTAAATTGTGCAGCATCACCAACTTTTCCTCCGTCGATATCCTGAGTTTCGGTATCTAAAACATTCTGATCTTCATCTTGTGTTCTGGTTATAGCTTCCCCTTCATAAATCCAGTCCCCAATTGAAAGGAATCCTTTCAGTGTATAAGGAACATCTGGTTGAGGCTTAGCCATAAATGTAAGCTCAACTCCTTGATGAAGCTGACTTACACCTTCAGAAACTTCATAGAATAATTCGTCATTACTTACATATGAAGAAGATGTTACTCTATCTGCCCATGAAGTTCTATATACGTCTAATCTTGCAGAGAAATTATCTACTTCGTAAACGTATCCAGCTTCTAAACCAATAATGGTTTCATTTGAAGTATTTGGATTAATTCTATTAGTGTAATTTAGATAGATGTTATCAAAGTAAGGAGCTCTTGAGTAGTAACCAGCATTTACATATGCTTTACCATTAGCACCTAGACCAAATCCAACACCAGCTTTGGCATTGTAACCAAAATTATCTGCTGACTCTGATTCAACTCCATCAGTGATTCCTTCAGGCAATGCCTCTCCAGTCCACTGAGTTGAAGTACCATCAATTAGCGATTGATCAGCATATTGATAGTGATCCCATCTCTGATACATTGTTTGAGAAACAGATCCTTGGAAGAAAGCAGAAAAATCATCTTTAGTATACTCTAGCTGAGTAAATAATCCTCCGTAAGAAATTCTCTCGTCATTACTATAAGCAATTTTTTGATCTTCATCAAAATTTGTAAAGGTAGCATCCCATGGATTAGCACCCATACTTTCAGTAGCAACAACATATTTATATGTACCGTAAGTACCGTATGTATCGTGATTATTATTCTGATCTCTTAGTCTAATATTCTCTTGCCATGAAGTTAATCCATGGAAGTTCTCTACTATTCTAAAGTGCTCACCGTAGTAAGTTCTTAAATCAGCACCAACGTTAAAAGATAAATTATCAGATAATTGAGTTTCATAGTTTGATACCAAACCAAACCAATTATGCATATTCATAGACGCTCTTGTGATATATCCACCTTCTGCAGCATAGTTTCCTCCTGCACCTGAAGTTGAATTATTATAAGCATAAATAGCATCATAATCAATGTAACCTTCATCAGTTCTGATTCTGTTACCTCTACCTCCAGTACCTCCACCGTTTCCAGTTGAAGCATATAATACTGTAGATAAACTAGACTTTTCGTCAATCGTATAATCCCAGTTTAAGTTAAATACTGGTTTGTGGTAAAAGTTTCTTCTTTCAGTAAGGTATCTATCTCCATAATAACCGTAGTTATTATTATATTTTCTACCATTGTCTAAATATGAAGCAATAGATTTGGTAAAGTTTTGATCATGCCACTGCGGTGCACCAGTCATTAAGAAATTAAAGTTGTGCTTGTCATTCATTTTATATCCTAGTGATAAGAAATAAGTTTGACCTTGACCAAATGTACCTTCCGCATATCCGTCACCTTGCCAGTGAGTTAATAACATGCTTGTTGACCATCCATTTTCTTTTTCTCCAGTGTCGTATGAGAAAGTTGTTTTTAAGTAGTTGTCATTAGCAAAACCTGCATAAGCAAAACCACCTTCACTTTTCGTAGTAGATCTCATTACAAAGTTCACTGTACCACCAACAGATGATATAGCCAACTTAGAAGCACCAAGACCTCTTTGAATTTGAACTACATTTGCAATGTCGTTCATACCAGACCAGTTTGACCAATACATTTTTCCGTCTTCCATACCATTAATCGGCTGACCGTTTAACATGAAAGCTGTATTTGTTTGATCAAAACCACGCACTGAGATTCTTGTATCCCCAAATGCACCTGATTGGCCTGCTACATAAACAGACGGTGTATTTGCAAGAGTCATTGTGATGTCCTGCGTTCCAATTTTCTTTTGAATTTCTTCTCCAGTAATAGTGGAAACGGCTAAAGGAGTTACTCTGTCTTCAGCAAGGTCAACTACCCCGCCTCCAACTAAGATTACCTCTTCTAATTCCTCAAGATCATCCCAATCTTCATCGGTAGTTTCTTGAGCATAAATTGTAGATCCAAAAAGTAATAGAACTACAAAAAATAATTTGTGAGTAATGTTTTTCATAATTTGTTTAGAGTTTAATTATATTATTACCCTGCAAAAGTAGATAATATTTATCACTTATCCCCATCTGTTGGCCAATAAATTGTTAACATAATATTAAGAAATACCTTAACTACTCAGTAGATTTGAATTTTTTTAATAATGCCTGAGTAGATAAATCATGTGCGTTGAAGTCGTTAGTTTTTAGATCATTTAAGATAGTTTTGGCAAGTTTTTTCCCTAGCTCAACTCCAAACTGGTCAAAACTTAAAATATTCCAGATGACACCTAAAGTGAATATTTTATGCTCATACATAGCTATCAATGAGCCTAAGCTTTCAGGTGTAAGCTTATCAATAAGTAACGTGTTTGTAGGTCGATTCCCCATAAATTCTCTATGATTATCACTTTGTGGGTCAATAGTTCCTTGCATTAAGGCTTTTGTCTGAGCGAAGAAATTAGCCATTAAGATATCATGGTGGGCATTATTTCCGTTAAGAGGCTTTTTAAAACCAATAAAATCTGCAGGGATAATTTTTGTACCCTGGTGAAGTAGCTGAAAAAAGGAGTGCTGAGCATTTGTACCTGTTTGACCCCAAATAACTTGCCCTGTTTGATAGTCTACAAAATTCCCAGATCGGTCTGTTTGTTTTCCATTACTCTCCATTGAGGCTTGTTGTAAATATTTACTAAAACTTTTTAGGTCTTCAGAATAAGGGATTAAAGCATGCGTAGAGTAGTTGAAAAAATTATTATACCATAAGCTCAAACAAGCTAAAACAACGGGAATATTCTCAGAAAATTCTGAATTCCTAAAGTGTGAATCCATTTCTCTCGCCCCTTCCAATAATCTTGAAAAATTGTTGTACCCAACAGAAAGGCAAATAGATAATCCAACAGTACTCCACAGAGAAAATCTACCCCCAACCCAATCCCACATAGGAAATATATTTTCCGATTTAATTCCAAAGTCAACAGCTTTTTTCATATTACTACTAACAGCTACAAAATGATTAGCTACATCCTCTTCTTTTGCATACTCTAAAAACCAATCTCTTGCAGTAGCTGCATTTGTTAATGTTTCAATCGTGGTAAATGTCTTTGAGACTATAACAAATAAGGTTTTTTCAGGGTTAATTTTATTTAAAACATTATGAATATGATCTCCATCTATATTGCTTACATAATGAGTTTTAATATGATTTTTATAATGTGAAAGTGACTCAGTCACCATTGATGGACCTAAATCTGATCCACCAATTCCAATATTAACAACTGTGTCAATTTTATCTCCGTTAAAGCCTTTGAGAGATCCTGAAATAACTTTTTCTGAGAACAATCTCATTTTTTCTTTGGTCTT
>CABWYN010000016.1 GCA_902509675.1 uncultured Bacteroidota bacterium
TTTATGGATTACAATTTTTTCTGCGATCATTTTATATCCTTCGTTTTTAGCTAAAACCGGAATATATCTATGCATTTCTCCATAGACATTTATCGTTTTTACAACTTCTTTTTTGTAAGCCTTTAATCCACAATTAAAATCATTTAATTTAATACCAGATGTCAATCTTGCAGCAAAATTGAAAATTTTTGACGGTATATTTTTAAATAATAATGAGTCAAATCTTTTTTTCTTCCAACCTGAAACTAAATCATAGTTTTGATTAATTATCATGTCATACATTCCGGGTATTTCCTTTGGATCGTCCTGAAGATCAGCATCCATGGTAAAAACTACATCGCCTTTAGCTTTCAAAAAACCTGCGTGAAGTGCTTGGGACTTGCCATAATTTCTTCGGAATTTTATTCCTTTAATAATATCTGAGTTTTGCGAGAGCTTTTCAATCACTTCCCATGATTCATCACTACTTCCGTCATCAATAAAAATAACTTCGTAAGAAAAATTATAAGAAATCATAACCTCTTGAATAGAATTGGATAATTCATTCAGTGAATCTTTTTCATTTAAAAGCGGTATTACAACTGAAATATTCATAAAAAATTATGATTTTTTTAATACAGCGGCGATCATTAGGCCAAAAATAGCATTTCTTAGAAGTGCGTTTGCATAGTTTTGGATTATAGCTTTATACGAAAACGAGTGATTGTTTTGCATTTCATTCATAGTTTCATTTATAATTTCAGAAGGAGTTCCAAATCCTTCCAACATCTCTTTAGAAGCTATCATTATTTCTTCGTGAATGATATCAGCGGCTGCAGGATCAATTAGTTTGAAAATCACAATATTACCAATGGTTACAATTAAATAACCTACAGCAATACATAAAAAATAGGCTATAAAAGCCTCTTTAAAAGATATAATTTGATTTTGTATTTTTCTTGCGTCAAAAACAGAATAGATACTTACAGCTAGTGCTGGTATCATGAAGGCCAGCATAACGGAAAAGTTTGTAAATAACTTTATATCTGTTATATAAATAACAGTTGTAACAATAAATAATAAAGTTCCCAATTTTACACCTAGTTCAATTGAATTTTTCTTTAGGTTAGTTTCCATATTTATATAATTTGAATCAAATATACAAAAAGGATATTCCAAAAAAATTAAATTAATTATCATCAACTATTGTATAATACCAAAAAAACAATAAATTTGCACCTCAAAATCGGTAAGATGAAAAAAGGAATACACCCTGAAAATTATAGACTAGTAGCTTTTAAGGATATGTCTAATAATGATATATTTTTAGCTAAATCAACCGCTCAGACTTCTGAAACTGTTTCTGTAGAAGGTGTTGATTATCCGCTTGTAAAATTAGAAATTTCAAGAACTTCACATCCATATTATACAGGTAAAGCTAAATTGGTTGATACAGCAGGAAGAATTGATAAATTCAAAACGAAATACGCGAAATTCAAAAAAAAGTAGTCTTTTAAAGACAAATTTTAAAGCCTCTCAATCTAATTGAGAGGCTTTTTTTATACTTTTATAATATTACCAATTTTTAATTATGTCAGAAATAAATTTTAGAAAAATTCAAAAAAATGATTTAAGTCAAGTCTTTATTCTTTTAAATCAACTTAAAAAAATTGATATTTCAATTATTAATCAAGACGAGGCTTGGGAAAACTTTATTAATAATACGAGTTCAAACTCTATAGTTGGATTATATAAGAACAAAATTGTAGCATATGGTAGCTTAGTTGTTGAAAATAAGGTTAGGGGAGAGGTAGCTGGTCATATAGAGGATATAGTAGTTGATTCTGATGTCAGAGGGAAGATGATAGGAGTATCTTTGATTAAAGAACTCATAAAAATCGGAAAATCAAAAAATTGTTATAGAATTACGCTGTTTTGTAAGGAAACCCTTGTAAACTTTTATTCAAGAAATGGTTTTGAGGTTAATAATGTCGTAATGAAAAAATATCTTTAATTTTTTCTGACGGTTCTCAGATCTAATAAATTTGTGGGGTTAATTTTCATGCCTTTTACTTTTCTAGAAACAAATCTTGATACTTCATCATAAAAAAGCGGTACCACTATCGATTTTGAGATAACAATAGAGTCCATTTTTTCATATAAAACTTCTTTTATTTCTTGTTTATTTTCCTTCAGCGACTCTTCGTATAATTTGTCAAATGTTTTGTCATAAAAATGAGTATAATTTGGACCGTTAGGTGAGAAATTATTGCTGTAAAATAATGATAAGTAATTTTCTGCATCTGGATAGTCTGCTATCCAGCTAGCTCTAAAAAAATCTAACTTACCATTAGCTTTCGCTTGTTTTAATGCAGAACCTGGAATAACATCAACAATTATTTCAACTCCTATTTTTTCTAATTCCTTTTGAATGAACTCACAAAAAACAAGGTAATTATTGGTAGTGGTTAATTTGACGGACGGAACTTCATTATAAATATTTTTATATTCATTAACCATCTCTTTAGCTTTTTCAGGATTATATTCGTTGTATTTTTTTTTGGAGTATCCTGGGAGTCCAAAAGGAATAAAACCACCATTTGCAGGAATTCCAATTCCGTTTCTCAAATATCTAATCATTTTTTCTTTGTCAAAACCAATATTTATAGCCTTCCTAATCAGGTTAGATTTAATAATATTTTTATTTGATTTCATAAAAAAAGCAAGATATTCTGTATTTAAGAATGGACCACGCATCATGTAAATAGAATTTTTATAATCTTCATCTAGTTCACCATTAAAATTTATTATTTCGTCTTTGTATGAGTTGTCAAGACCTGAAATGAAATCAATATTACCTCGTATCAATTGAAGAAACTCACTTTGTTTTTCGGGTAAAAATGTAATTGATACCGCCTCTAGATAGGGTAATTTATTACCATTTTTATCCATTTTAAAGTAATTTTTATTTTTTCTGAGAACAAGTTTAACATTTTCCTCCCAGCGTTTAAATCTAAAAGGTCCTGTTCCAATTGGATTTGATCTAAATTCTTCTCCGTAAAATTCAACGATTTCCCTTGGAACTACAGAGCAATATTTCATTGTGAGAATGCCTAAAAATGCATTAAACGGGTTTTTCAAATTTATTTCAAAAATAGAATCGTTAACAGCTTTAAAATTCTTAACCTTTTCTAAAACCCAAGCTCCTGGTGCAGCTATTTCGGGATCAATTAATCGACTGAAACTATATTCAAAATCATGTGCTGTTACCTTTCTGTTTTTTAATTTTGGGTGGGGATGAAATTGTATGTCTGTGTCAATGTAAAATGTATACTTTTTACTGTCCTCTGAAATTATCCATTTTTTTGCAATTGAAGGAATAATATTCATGGCACTATCCATTTCAACAAGCCCGTCAAATAGTTGGTTTACTGCCCATATATTTGCAATATCTTTTGCGTAAATAGGGTCTAATGAGTTTATGTTTTTATGCTCATTATATCTAAAAACTGTGTCTAAATCAATTGTTTTATTTTTTTCGCAAGCTGAAAAAAATAAGAGTCCTAAAATCAAAATTATTATAATCTTTTGTTTAAAAATCAATGTTTAGTTTTTGAGATGCATAATTAGTCGTAAATTTACAATCCTTTTGAATAAATTTATGTCAATAAACAAAAAAGTAGCTTTTCATACATTAGGTTGTAAATTAAATTTTACTGAAACATCCACAATTTCAAGATCATTTACAAATAGTGGATATATTTTGACAGATTTTTCAAAAAAAGCAGATTTTTACGTGATCAACACATGCTCTGTAACAGATAATGCTGATAAAAAGTTTAAAAACATATTAAACAGGGCTAAAAAACTAAATCCAAATGCTTTTAACATTGTAATAGGATGTTATGCGCAACTCAAGCCTACTCAAATTTCTGAAATACCGGGTGTAGATTTGGTATTGGGTGCAAATGAAAAATTTAATGTAGTTGAATACCTTGATTTATTAGATAAAAATAATTCTCGTGTTTACTCTTGTGATATTAATGATATTCATAAATATGAAAGTAGCTACTCAGTTGATGACAGAACAAGATCTTTTTTAAAAGTTCAGGACGGATGTGATTATAAATGCTCATACTGTACAATACCATTAGCCAGAGGTATTTCTAGAAGTGACAGTCTTGAAAATATCAAAAAGAATGTGGCTGAAATCTCTTCAAAAAATGTAAAGGAAATTATATTAACTGGAGTTAATATTGGTGATTATGGTAAAGGTGAATTTGGTAATAAGAAACACGAAAGTACATTCCTTGATCTTATTAAGGAATTAGATTTGACAAAAAATATAAGTCGATTTAGAATTTCATCGATTGAGCCAAATCTTCTGAAAGATACAATCATAAACTTTGTTTCACAGAGTAGACTTTTTGTTCCACACTTTCATATTCCTCTTCAAAGTGGCTCAAATAAGATCTTAGGACTTATGAAAAGAAGATATAGAAGGGAGCTTTATACTGAAAGAATCAAATACATTCATTCAAAAATAAACGATGCTTGCATTGGTGTAGATGTAATTGTTGGTTTTCCTGGTGAGACTGATGAAGATTTTCAAGGAACTTACAATTTTTTATTAAATCTAAATATTTCTTACCTACATGTATTTACTTACTCTGAAAGAGATAACACTGAGGCTTCTTTGATGGATAATGTTGTGCCAATTAATATCAGAAACCAAAGAAGTAAAATGTTACGATCTCTTTCTGAAAAAAAGAGAAGGAGTTTTTATAATTCTCAAATAAATAAAAGAAGATCAATTTTATTTGAGTCTGAAAATAAGTATGGCTATATTCATGGCTACACAGATAATTATGTTAAGGTTAAAATTCCGTGGGACCCCAAATTTTCAAATAAGTTAATTTCCGCTAAAATGGAATATATAGATGAAGAAGGCTTTATGAGAATTAAAAAAAAGAGTCAAATAACTAAGAAATTATTATCATATTCTGATTCCTACAGGTAAGAGGGATTTGTATTTTCTGTTTTTTCTAATAAATTTTGTTATCAGGGCTGCTGTAGGAACAACACTTATATTTCTGTCTCTGATTATTTCTAGTACTTCTGACATAAATTTTTCGGTAAACAAATCTTTGTTTTTCATATCAGGAACCAAAATTTTAGTAAGAAATATTTTTCTTTCTTGAACTGAATATTCGATAATAGCCAAACCACACTTAACCTTAGTTTCAAATTGTCTTAAAAAATTGTTATCTGTAATCTCCATAATTAACAAAACTTTACCAAAAGTGAAATGCAAAATTAATAAATTTAAACTTAACCGATTATTTTTGTCTTATGAAAGATGTTAAAACTCATGTTTATATGATGCCGGGCTTGGCTGCAAATTCTAAAGTGTTTGAAAACATTGATTTAAAAAACTCAAATTACTGTCTTCATTCGCTAGATTGGATACAGCCAAAAAAAAATGAATCTCTTATTGATTATTGCTTAAGATTTTCAAAAAAAATTAAGCATAAAAATCCAGTTTTGCTGGGTGTGTCATTTGGGGGGATAATTGTTCAAGAAATTGATAAATTAATCAAGGCAAAAAAACTAATTATTGTTTCAAGTGTCAAAACAGACGATGAATTTCCGATGGTTTTTAAAATTGCAAGAGATTATGGGCTAAACAACGCATTACCTTTTGGAATGTTTGATAATGCAATTAATATTTCTTTGAAATTAAATATTAATAAACTTTATAAAAGGATTGATCTAGCTGAAAGATATTTAACGGAAAGAGATGAATATTATTTAGAGTGGGCAGTCAAAAGCCTTTTAAACTGGAATCAAAGTTCGTACAGAAAGGATATTATACACATAAATGGTAACAAGGATAAAGTATTTCCAATAGGAAATATTTCTAACTGTATAATTTTAGAAGGTGGAAGACATGAAATGATAATATTAAGGGCAAAATGGTTTAATGAAAACCTTGTAGGTTTAATTGAACAAGATTGATTTATCTTCTTCTCATATTATTATTTCCAAAGTGTTGGTTTGGAATATTTGTTTTTTTCATTTGATTTTTCATCATTTTTATCTGATCGGTCAGCATTCCATTTTTATCTAAATTTTGAGCTTCTTTTAATAGTTTTTGAGCTTCTATTTTTCTTCTTTTAGTAAATAAAATACCTGCTAAATTAAGTTTGGCCATAGCTAAATCATGATCCATATTAAGTCCCAAGGAAATAGCTGATCTAAAAAATTTCTCAGCCTGATTCATATTCTCTTGAGAAATAATTAACCCTTTTAAATAATTATGATAACCTTGTTGTTTCGTTGTTAGTGCAGTCTTTGGGTTTTTAATTCGATCTAACCATTTGTTAGCACCAGCTAAATTTTGTTTTCTTAGCTGAAAAAAGGCAAGTATTAAGAATTCATTTCTAAAAAATAATAACACAAAAAATAGTGACAAAAATATCAATGCAATACCATTTCCTGTTGTACCTACAGACCCGTCAATAAACTGCTGTATAGCTAAAGAAAAAATTATAAAGAATATAACTAGTTTTAAATATTTATTGAACATTATTTATGTAATTAATAATTAGGAGCTAAAATTAATAAAAAACAATTTGATAATTATTAAATAATTTGGTTTGTTTAAGTAAAAAGTCTTTGTATATTTGCCCGCAGTTTTACTTTTAAAACAAAAAAAAATTTAAGATGCCAAAAAGAACTTTTCAACCCTCCAAGCGTAAGAGGAAAAATAAACACGGATTCAGAGAGAGAATGTCAAGTGCTGCAGGAAGAAAAGTGCTTTCAAGAAGGAGAGCAAAGGGCAGAAAGAAGCTTTCGGTTTCATCTGAAAATAGCCCAAAATAAAATGATTAACAATTGTTAATATAATATATGGTGTTACTGATAGTAACACCTTTTTTTTTGTTTTTTGATTAGTACATTTAAAAAATTTTAATTCAATGCCAAAAGACACTAACCTAAAATCTTTATTAATTATTGGCTCTGGTCCCATAGTAATTGGTCAAGCCTGCGAATTTGATTATTCTGGTTCTCAAGCTTTGCGCTCATTGCGTGAGGATGGGATAGAAACTATTTTAATTAATTCAAATCCAGCAACTATCATGACTGATCCTGTGATGGCTGATCACGTCTATTTATTGCCTTTAAATACCACATCAATTGTTCAGATATTAAAAGAGCATCCCCAAATTGATGCGGTTCTTCCTACCATGGGAGGACAAACCGCTCTAAATTTGTGTATTGAGGCCGATGATAAGGGTATTTGGAAAGATTTTAACGTTAAAATAATTGGCGTAGATATAAATGCAATAAATATCACAGAGGATCGTGAAAAATTTAGAAATCTAATGTTAGATATCGGAATTCCAATGGCTCCTCAGGCTACAGCTACATCTTATCTGAAAGGAAAAGAAATTGCTCAAGAATTTGGTTTTCCATTGGTTATTCGTGCCTCTTTTACTTTAGGGGGTACCGGTGCCTCTTTTGTTTATGAAGAAAAAGATTTTGACGAATTATTAACTAGAGGTTTAGAAACTTCACCTATACATGAAGTTATGATCGATAAGGCCTTGATTGGCTGGAAGGAATATGAGTTAGAGTTGCTAAGAGATGCTAACGATAATGTTGTTATTATTTGTTCAATTGAAAACATGGATCCGATGGGAATTCACACTGGAGATTCTATCACGGTGGCACCAGCAATGACCCTTAGCGATACATGTTATCAAAGAATGAGAGACATGGCTATCAAAATGATGAGAAGTATTGGTGATTTTGCTGGAGGATGTAATGTTCAATTTGCTGTTAGCCCTGATGAAAGAGAAGATATTATTGCGATCGAAATTAATCCAAGAGTCTCTAGATCATCAGCTTTAGCAAGTAAAGCAACAGGTTATCCCATTGCTAAAATTGCAGCAAAACTTGCTATTGGATATAATCTTGACGAATTACAGAATCAAATAACAAAGTCAACATCAGCTCTTTTTGAACCAACTTTAGATTACGTTATTGTTAAAATACCTAGATGGAATTTTGATAAATTCGAAGGTAGTGATCGTAGATTAGGTCTTCAGATGAAAGCGGTAGGTGAGGTTATGGGAATAGGAAGGTCATTTCAAGAGGCTTTACATAAAGCAACACAATCTCTAGAAATTAAAAGGAATGGTCTGGGTGCTGACGGTAAAGGTGAAACCGATTATGAAACAATTATTTCTAAACTTTCCATTGCTTCATGGGATCGAGTTTTTGTTATTTATGATGCAATTCAAATGGGTATTCCGCTGAGTAGAATATATGAATTAACAAAGATTGACATGTGGTTCTTAAAACAATATGAAGAGCTTCACCATTTAAAAAATGAAATTTCAAATTATTCTATTAACAATATCCCTAGAGATTTATTTTTGGAAGCTAAGCAGAAAGGTTATGGAGATAGACAAATTGCACACATACTAAAATGTCTTGAAAGTGAAGTTTATTCAAAAAGAGAAGAGCTTAATATAAATAGGGTTTATAAACTTGTAGATACCTGTGCAGCAGAATTTAAGGCTTTTACTCCTTATTACTATTCAACATTTGAAAATGAAATAGAATCTAAAGATGGTTCTAAGTTTTCAGAAAATGAAAGTATCGTCTCCGATAAGAAAAAAATTATTGTTTTAGGTTCTGGTCCAAATAGAATTGGTCAGGGAATTGAATTTGATTATTGCTGTGTACATGGAATATTAGCCAGTTCTGAGTGCGGATATGAAACAATTATGATCAATTGCAATCCTGAAACCGTATCAACTGATTTTGATATTGCTGATAAATTGTATTTTGAACCGGTTTTTTGGGAACACATATATGATATAATCAGACATGAAAAACCAGAAGGTGTAATTGTTCAGTTAGGTGGTCAAACGGCTTTAAAACTAGCCGAAAAGCTTGAAAGACACGGAGTTAAAATAATTGGCACAAACTATCAGTCTTTAGATCTTGCTGAAGACAGAGGTTTATTTTCAACCCTGTTAAAAGAAAATAATATTCCATATCCAAAATTCGATACAGCTTCTACTGCTGATGAAGCACTAATGGTTGCCGAAAAACTCGATTTTCCTATTCTAGTCAGGCCATCCTATGTTTTAGGAGGTCAGGGGATGAAAATTGTTATAAATAAAGAGGAGTTGGAGGAGCATGTAGTTAATCTTTTAAGAAAAATACCAAATAACAAGCTTCTTTTAGATCATTATTTAGATGGCGCCATTGAAGCAGAAGCTGATGCAATTTGTGACGGAGAAGATGTTTATATTATTGGTATTATGGAGCATATTGAACCCTGTGGTATTCACTCTGGAGACAGTAACGCTTGTTTGCCTCCCTTCAATTTAGGTGATATGGTAATTCAGCAAATTGAAGAGCATACAAGAAAAATAGCCAAGGCTTTGAATACAGTTGGTTTAATAAATGTTCAATTTGCTATAGTTAACGACATTGTATACATAATTGAAGCCAACCCTAGAGCCTCCAGAACAGTTCCTTTTATTTCAAAAGCTTATCACGAACCGTATGTGAATTATGCTACAAAGGTTATGTTAGGTGAGAAAAAAGTAAAAGATTTTAGTTTTAATCCTACTTATCAAGGATATGCAATTAAGGAACCCGTTTTTTCATTTAGTAAATTCCCAAATGTTAATAAAAAATTGGGACCTGAAATGAAAAGTACAGGTGAAAGTATATTATTTATAGATAATCTTCAAGATGATAAATTTTATGATTTATACTCAAGACGTAAAATGTATTTAAGTAAATAGTTTAGTCTACATCATTAATTTAATTAAAATTTAATCGTAAATTGATTTTATGGATACGCTGATTATAATCTTGCTGGTTGTTGTTTTTTTAACTCTTATTTATCTTATATATAAATCAAATCATGATAAGGGGTCTATCGAAGCTACAGATTTGTTAAATTTTTCAAATAATTTAAATACCCAAATTCAAGATATAAGAAAAGAAATTGACAGTAACTCGAGAGAAAGTAGGGGAGAGATTGAAAAAAAACTTAATAATATAAATAAACAAATCAATGATTACCATCAAAGTTCATCGGTTTCAATTACTCAACAATTTAAAGAATCAAACAAGGTTATTAAGGACGTAACTATTGAGCTAGAAAAAATTAAGGGAACCAATGAACAAGTTCTTAGCTTTGCCGGTCAGATGAAAACTCTTGAAAAAATTTTAGGAAATCAAAAGCAGCGTGGGGTATTGGGAGAAATACAGTTAGAGAATTTACTTGCAAATGTATTGCCTCCTGAGTTGTTTCAAATGCAATATGCCTTCTCAAATAAAGAAATAGTTGATGCAATCGTAAGGGTTGGAGATTTTATAATTCCTGTAGACGCAAAATTTTCATTGGATAATTATAATAAAATGATTGAATCCAATAATAAAGAGGAATTGGATGATTTAGAAAAAAAATTCAAAGCAGATATAAAGAATAGAATTGACGAAACCTCTAAATATATCAGACCTAACGAAAAAACTACAGATTATGCCTACATGTTTATTCCTGCAGATGGGTTATATCAAGATTTATTGAATAGCAGAGTAGGTTCATTAAAAATCAACCAGAGAGATTTGGTTAATTATGCATATGAAAAAAAAGTTATGATCGTTTCTCCTATGAGTCTCTTTCCTATGCTTCAGATTACCGTAAAAGCACTTCATAACATGAAGGTTGAGGACTCTATAAATGATATAATTAAAAATGTTGAAAAACTATCTAATCATTTAAATGCATACAAAACATATCACAATAAGTTGGGTAATACCTTAGGAACAGCTGTTAACCACTACAACGATACAACTAAAGAATTCAAAAAAATTAATAAGGATATCATTAAGATTTCAGGATCATCTGAACTTAATATTGAATCTGATATGCTTGAGAGGCCTACGGAAGATTAAAAAATCAAATAATATTATTATTAATTACTTTTTTTGAAATTTTCCCGTGTGAAAACTTAAACAGATACCCAAAGAATAAATCTCCACATATACTATATCCAAAAAAAGGAATTGCCATAGTATAACATAAAATAAGTCCTTCAAAGTTTAGAGGATATCCGATTATCCAAACTCCAAAATTTGAAATAATAAAGAATATTATGCTGCTAAATAAGATGTTGTAATACTTTATTTTTTTTATTTGGGTACCAATAAAAACAATTGTTAAAAAAGAGAAATATACAAATAGGTTTACAGGTGAAAATCCTAAGAAAAAATCAGAAATAATTAGTACTATAAGGGGTACCGTAAAAGCAATTTTTTTATTCGTAAAATTTAGTCCACTAAAAAGTGCAATAGCGGTTACAGGTGAGAAATTGGGAGGGTGAGGCATTAGCCTAGCTAATACACCAAAAACTATTAATATTAGTACAAGTTTTTGGGATTTTTCAAAATTAAAATTCATTATTGTCTGTTAATAGCTTTGTTAATATACATTTCTTTATTAAAAAATTCAAATTTATGATTGTCATCCACAAGCCCAAAAGCTTCAGGTATATTTTCATTTAAATTTTTAGAGCCTATTAAGCTAATAGTTTGACTTAGTAAAGGTTCGTATATATCTCCAATTACCCCCATATTATAAGGTCTTTCTTCAAATTCAAAAGTTGGGGTAAGTCCATTAAAATAGTCGCTTTGGCCAAGTGAATTTAACGTTTTTAAAACTAGCGGTTGTAATGCATAATTGTGTGATGGATTTACATTTTGGTTTGTAAAGCTTTCAGAGTCATACAATGTTACTGAAGCCTGGTATTTGCCGTAAGTAGTGGTACCAACCTGAATTACATCAATATACGGTCCTAAGCAATTAATTACAAGTTCACTAGCTGAGGCTGAGCTTCTAGACGTTAATATATAAACTTTATTTAGGTTTAAACTACTTTCAGAATTAATAAACCTGTTAACAAGATATTCTGGGTCATTGTTAAGCCAATAATTTTGAATATTTGAATTCCATTGTTCTGTGCTAAAAATTTCATTTTGGAATTGACCAGTAATTAAACTGGAAA
This sequence comes from uncultured Bacteroidota bacterium, assembly GCA_902509675.1. GTDB lineage: Bacteria > Bacteroidota > Bacteroidia > Flavobacteriales > Flavobacteriaceae > MED-G13. The sequence goes on from CABWYN010000016.1 coordinate 12,081, forward strand.
GTAAGACTGCAGAGTTTATACTTCCTCCAGGGTTATATCTTAAATCTAATATCAATTCATCAACGCTATTTGATTTAAATTCTAAAAAAACTTCTTCCAAATCATCATCATATTGAGGTATGAATTGATTGTACATTAAATAAGCGATATTTCTTCCTGAATTATTTATTATATCTTGAAAATATATAGGGTTCTTTTCAATTGCTTGCTTTGATAGCTCGACATTTATATTATTAAACTCAATAGTATCGTCGCTTAAAGTCTCAGTACCGTTATCTAAGTAGTCTGCCAAATTAACTTCGTAGTTGTCTAGGGATAACAAATTATTATAATTATCAATATTTAAAACAACACCGTTGATACCCAAAAAAATATCTCCTCTTTTTATATTATTTATATCGGCTGTAGAATTAGGGTGAACATATCTTACAACTCCGAAAATTTCATAGGACGAATTAGGGATATAACTTAATCCATATTCAATCCCGTTAGAAAGAGATGCTCCGTTTAGAAATTGTTGAAGTTCAATATAATTATCAACTATTACACTGAATTTATCAATTTCGTCTCTGTTGTATACTAATGATTCAAATAATACCTCAGGCTGTTCAAAGTTGTTCAAATAATTAGCGTATTCATCTGATGAATTAAAACGATCATTAGCAAGATTAGGTATTTCCTCCTTGTACAGATAGAATGCATTCAATCCCTTCCAAACAAAATCATTAATTTCACTAGCATATGCACCATTATCATCGGCATCTTCAAAACAACTAGTAGTAGATGAGAGTACTAAAAAAAGACATAATATTTTATAAAAATTCATGAACCAAAATTAACGAATTCCTGTAAAATTTTCTGGGGTAATATCTTTTAATTCTTTTTTTACAGAGTCACTTACGGAAAGATTATCGATAAAGTTGTGTATATGCTTCTTATCAATCTTTTTGTTTGTCCTAGTGAGGTCTTTTAATGCTTCATAGGGTTTTGGGTAATTTTCTCTTCTTAGCACCGTTTGAATGGCTTCTGCAATAACAACCCAATTATTTCCCAATTCAAGATTGATTTTGTCTTCATTAACAATAAGCTTACTAATCCCTTTTAAAGTAGATTTAAATGCGATTAAAGTATGTGCTACTGGTACTCCAATATTTCTTAAAACTGTACTGTCGGTAAGATCTCTTTGTAGTCTAGAAATTGGCAATTTTTTTGAAAGATGTTCAAATATACTGTTCGCCAATCCAAGATTACCTTCACTATTTTCAAAATCTATTGGATTAACTTTGTGAGGCATAGCAGAACTCCCAATTTCTCCATCCTTAATTGTTTGTTTAAAATAATCCATTGAAATATACTGCCAAATATCACGATTGAAATCTATTAATATTGTATTGATTCTTTTCAAATTGTCAAACATGGCAGCTAAATGATCATAATGCTCAATTTGAGTTGTTGGAAATGAGTGTTTTAGACCTAACTTCTTCTCGATAAATTCTTTTGTAAATCCAAGCCAGTTAAGATTTTTGTAAGCAACATGATGAGCGTTAAAATTGCCGGTTGCTCCTCCAAATTTTGCGGCAATTGGAACTTGTTTTAAAAGTTTTTTTTGCTCTTCAATTCTTATTTTAAAAACCTCAATTTCTTTTCCTAATATTGTTGGAGATGCTGGTTGCCCGTGTGTTCTGGCCAACATTGAAATATTTTTCCATTTTTTGGAAATAGAAATCAAAGAATCGATTACTTCATCTAGCTTTACTAGATAAACTTGTTCATACATTTCTTTTAGGCTTAAAGGTATGGCTGTATTGTTGATATCCTGGGAGGTCAATCCAAAATGAATAAATTCTACAAATTTCTCCAACTTTAAATGATTGAATTTTTTCTTTAAGAAATATTCTACTGCTTTAACATCATGATTTGTTGTTTTTTCAATTTCTTTAATTTCTAGAGCGTCTTTGTCTGAAAAGTTTAGATAAATTTCTCTTAATTTTTCAAATTTTTTAATTTCAAATTCTTTTAGCTCAGGTATATTAAATTCACATAAACTTATGAAGTATTCAATTTCTATGATTAATCTATACTTTATTAATGCTTTTTCGGAAAAAAAATCATTTAATTCAGCAGTTTTTAAAGAGTATCTTCCATCTATAGGGGAAATAGCATTTAAACTAAATTTTGACATAAAAAAAATGTTAAAGATTTGCAAAGTTAATCAAATTATTACATTTTAAGCTTTACTTTGTGGAACCATATATAGTAAATAAATTTTGATATCAATTAGCACATTATTTTCTGACACCTTTAAAGCTTTAAAAGGTCACTGGTTACAGGCTATATGTATTTTTTTTATTTATAACTTTTCTATTGGTATTGTTCAGGCAATTCCAGGTATTGGTGGGTTCTTATCATTGATTGTCTCTGGGCCTTTAACAATTGGAATTTCTGTTTATTCGTTAAAAATTATAAACGATAATTTTCCCAAGGCTGAAAATGTTTTAGATGGTTTTAAATATAATTTAGGCAATGGTATTTTAGCTTATTTTATTCTTATTCCAGTGATCCTCATAGTAGGATTTATATTAATGATTATTTTTTTAGCTTTTAATTTTTTGGTTTATGGCTTTTTGATCTCTTTATTTTATAGCCAATCCTATGAAGTATTCATATCATCAATGGATTGGGAAGCTTTACTCTCACCCTTTAAAGTACTCTCATTTAAATTTGGTATTGTTGAACCTATACTGCTTATTTTATTTATAATTATCAGTTTTTTATTTTCCATAATTTTACCTTGGATAATAGCTTCATTACCTTTTGCCATGACCTTCTTTATAATGGCTGAAGATACTTCAATTGATGCTTGGGACGCAGTTCAAAAAAGCTGGAATATGATGAAGGGCTATAAACGTAAATATTTAATACTAAATATGCTCTTGTTAATTACGTTAATTCCTGTTATGCTATTTACTTTTCTTATAGGCTTACTGTGGTATATTCCTTTTTCATTTATTATTTCCGGAGTTTTTTATCGTGAAATAAAAAAGAATAGTAGATTAATCAATTAGTTTCTAATTGTTTTATTTAGAACTTTATATTCTTCGTAACACTCGCTGATTGCATCGAGTACTTGAAGATCATTAGCCTTTCTTATAAACTCATCAGAATAGTTACATTGAGCAATCAAAAAGTCTAAATCTATCTTATCTATGTCTAGCAATACAATCAGCATCTCACGATCAAATCTATTAGCTAAGGCATTTCTAATCTGATCATCCTTTTTCATTTTTTTCAGTTTCCTTAATTGGTTAGGTTCTCGACCAAATATCTTGTATAAAAAATCTACGGGATTAAATATTGCATTCAAAGCTTTTGTTACTGCACTTGTGGGTCTAACACTCGATTCATACCCTACATTAGGTAGTCCTGAAATACTGTACCTATAATTATTATTTATGGGAACTTGTTTAATATCTACCTCTAGGTAGCCTGTTAGTTTCATTTCATAAACAACAACTTCTTCTAAGGCTAAGGCTAATTCAGTTAGCTCAATAGAAGTATTTGTACCGAATCTTATCCAGTCATTGGTAACCCGAACTTTTATTGATTTAAAACCTAAATATGAAAAATGAAGTGTGTCGTCAACCTTTGCGTTAATTTCAAATTTACCCTCCTTACTGGATGCGGTTCCAATAACCTGATTTAAATTGACAATATTAACATTTTCTAGTGGTAGATTAGTCTTTGAATTAAGTATTGTACCACTAACATTTTCTGATTCTTGGGAAAAGTTTAGAAATGGGGCAAAAAATAATATGTAGATTAATATTTTTTTCACAGATTAAATATAGTTACTTAATAAATTTTTTTTTATTAAAATTGATAAAGATTTGTTAAATAGTTAACAAGTTTAGATATAGCAATTGACCGGTGGGCTATAATATTTTTTTCCTTCATTGTCATTTGTCCAAAAGATATTTTACTTCCATTAGGAATAAATACTGGATCGTAGCCAAAGCCAGATTCACCCATTCTCTTTGTTGAAATGGTTCCTTTACAAATCCCTTCAAAGGTTTTTAAAGATCCATTGATATTTAATGAAATTACAGTTTTAAATTGAGCATTTCTGTTTGTTTTTTCTTTTAACAAATACAGTAGCTTATTAATATTATCATCTGACGAAGCATTCAAGCCTGCAAATCGTTTCGATAAAACTCCTGGTGCACCGTCAAGAGCCTCAACTTCTAATCCCGTATCGTCAGCAAAGCAATCATAACCTGTTTTTTGCTGAACAGTTATACATTTTATTTTTGAATTTTCAATAATAGTTTTTTTGTCCTCAATTATTTCTTCAAAAAAACCAATGTCTTTTAGGCTGAATATTTCAAAAGAGTCGGATAGAAGATCTTTAACTTCATCCAGTTTATTATTGTTGTGTGTAGCAAAAACAAGTTTCATTAGTCGTTGTGATAAGGAATATTGTTAATAATTGTTAGAGATCTGTATAATTGTTCTACAAAAAACAATCTAGCCATATCGTGAGAAAAAGTCATTTTTGATAAAGCCATTTTATTTTTAACAAATCTTCTAATTTCTTCGTTAAATCCGTAAGCACCCCCCACTACAAATGTTATATTTTTAATTCCGTTTATCATTTGTTTATTAATGAAATTCGAAAAGTCAAGTGAATTATACTCCATTCCCTTTTCGTCAAGTAAAATTATAAAGTCTTCTTTGTTTAGATTTTTTAGTATCAGTCCTGAGTCAGATTTTATTGTAGAAGATTTATCAAATGATCTTTTTTTATTTTTTAAACATTGTATTTCAAAATTTATAAAATGCTTAATTTTCTTCTCATAATTTTCTATTAATGTTTCTATATTACTACTTTTATTTTTTCCAATATATAAAAGCTTAATATTCATATAGATGTTTTATTAATTATAAGTTTAGGCTTTAATTGGTTCAAAAGTATTATTTTAAAATTAAACAATTGTTTTAATGAGTTATTATGTTGATGTGATACTTCCAATACCAATGAATCAAAAGTTTACTTATTTGATAACAAGTGAGGAGTTCGAATTCATAAAACCAGGAATGAGAATAGTTGTTCCATTTGGAAAATCAAAATTGTATACTTCAATTGCATTTCAGATACACAAAAATTTTCAGGGGAATTATGATTTAAAATCGATAACCCAAATTATTGATAAAATTCCTATTGTAAACAGCTTTCAGTTAAAATTCTGGGATTGGGTATCGAGATATTATTTTTCTCCAATTGGAGATGTTATGAGGGCATCAATTCCTAGTAATTTAATTCTGCAGAGTGAAACAATCATAACATTAGATCCTGACACAACTTTTGAAGATCATAAGTTAGATGAGTTTGAGTTTTTAATAATTGAGGCAATTAGAATTGAAGGTCAAATTTCTATCAAGGATGTTTCAGACATAATTAATAAAAAAAATATTTTTTCTATCATTACTAAAATGTCTGAAAAAAGGCTAATAAGAGTCAACGAAAAAATTTATTCGAAATATAAGCCTAAGCTCGTTAAGTGCGTGAGAATAGACAAGAATTTAAAAGTAAAAAATGTTGAACTTATCTTAAAAAATGCAAAAGTTCAACATAACATTTATAAATCTTTTCTTAAAATGAAATCAGATTTCAATTCTCATGTGAAAGTTTCTGATTTTAAAAAAATATCACCAAGTTATTCTTCCACGATAAAGAAAATGGTTGACAAACAGGTTTTTGAATATTATCATATTGAAGTGAAAAGAAATTTTATTGAAGATAAAACCAGATCTTCAAATTTAAATCTTAGTGAAAATCAAAAAGTTGCATTTAATAAAATTAATCATCTTTTTGAAAAGCATAATGTCATTTTGTTTAAAGGGGTTACATCATCAGGCAAAACGGAGATTTATATTAGCTTAATTAAAAAAGTTCTTAAGTCAAATCAACAGGTTTTATATTTGGTTCCCGAAATTGCTTTGACAACCCAATTGGTTGAAAGATTAAAGGTTTATTTTTCTGAAAATCTTATCGTCTATCATTCAGGTCTAAACATAAATCAAAGAGCCGAGCTTTGGCATGACTTAATCAAAAATGACAAACCACAGATTATTATTGGTGCTCGATCCTCAATTTTTTTGCCATTCAGTAATCTGAAATTAATTATTGTTGACGAAGAACACGAACAAACTTACAAACAGTTTGAGCCATCTCCGAGATATCATGCAAGAGATTCTTCGCTGATTTTAGCAAATATTCACAATTCAAAGGTTTTGCTAGGTTCAGCTACCCCATCAATAGAAAGCTATTTTAACTGCGAAGAATCTAATAAATTTTCACTTGTTGAATTAAATGAAAGGTATGGAAATATTGAACTCCCAAAAATTAATATTGTTGACCTTTCTAAAAAGATTCGTACCGCAAATATGCACGGGCTTTTTTCAGACACCTTATTAAAAAATATTAATGATACGGTTGAACGCAATAAGCAGGTGATACTTTTTCAAAACAGACGAGGGTATTCCCCAGTTCTTGAATGTAATAATTGTGGATACTCACCAAGATGTGTTAACTGTGATGTGAGTTTAACTTATCATTATTCAAAAAACATATTGAGATGCCACTATTGTGGCTATAATGAAAAAACGCACAGTACTTGTCACAAGTGTCAAAGTAAAGATTTTCTTTCTAAGGGATTTGGAACAGAACAGGTTGAAATTGAGTTAAAAGGATTTTTTCCTGATTTGAAAGTTATTAGGCTTGATCATGATACAACAAGGCGAAAAAGAAGTTTTAAAAAAATCATTAATTCTTTTGAAAATCATGATTATGATGTATTGATAGGCACACAAATGGTGACAAAAGGATTAGATTTTCGAAATGTTTCTCTGGTAGGTGTAATGAACTTAGATAACTCGATAAATTTTCCCGATTTTAGGTCTTACGAACGATGCTATCAATTGGTTCAGCAAGTAGCTGGGAGATCTGGAAGATCTAAAGAAAGGGGTGAGGTCATTATACAGACATATAATTCAGAAAATAACATTATTTCACACATAATTAGCGGGGACTACAAAAGATTTTATGAAAATCAAATAAGAGACAGAAAAAAATTTAATTATCCACCGTTTATAAAACTTATTAAAATTACTCTAAAGCACAAGGATTTAAACAGAGTTAATGGGTCTTCGAATTGGTTTTTCAATAGAATCTCACCATACTTCAAAAATAATTTACTGGGCCCTGAGTTTCCTTATATTGCTAGAATTCGAAATAAGTATCAAAAAAATATTTTGATCAAAATACCAAAAGAGCAATCGTTATCAGGTGTAAAAAAAATTATCAAAAAATCAATAGCTAGTTTTCACTCAATTTCAGATTACAGGTCAGTTCAAGTAATTGTAGATGTTGACCCTTATTAATTTAGATATTTAACCTGTTGATATTCATAAATTAGACTATTATTTAATATTTGGTTAAAAAAATTATCAAAACATGATAAAATTATCTATTTTTGCACGCATTAAATTTAAAAAATAATTAAAATGAATCATTACGAAACTGTTTTCATTCTTAATCCCGTTTTGTCTGAAGAACAGACAAAGGAAACAGTCCTTAAATATGAGAAATTTTTAACATCGAAAGGTGCAAAAATGGTATCTAAAGAGGATTGGGGATTAAAAAAATTGGCATACCCAATTCAAAATAAAAAAAGTGGTTTTTATCACCTTTTTGAGTACACTGTAGATCCTACAATTATTTCTGAATTAGAATTACAATTCAGAAGAGATGAGAGGTTTATGAGATATCTTACTGTAAAACTTGATAAGCACGCTGTTGAATGGGCTGTAAAAAGAAGAGATAAATTAAATAATAAAGAAGCATAACTATGGCAAGTATTCAAGACGAAGCATCTGGAAAAAAGAGTGGAGAAATTAGATATTTAACTCCCTTAAACATTGACAATACTACTGTTAAAAAGTATTGTAGATTTAAAAAATATGGTATAAAATATGTGGATTTTAAAGATTCAGATTTTTTAATAAAGTTTGTAAATGAACAAGGTAAATTACTGCCAAGAAGATTAACTGGTACATCTTTGAAATATCAAAGAAAGGTTTCTGTTGCGGTTAAAAGAGCTAGACATTTAGCTCTATTACCATATGTAGCTGATTTACTAAAATAAAAATTTACGACATGGAAATTATATTAAAAAAAGACGTTGAAGGTGTAGGGTTTAAAGATGATGTCATTACTGTTAAAAATGGTTTTGGTAGAAATTTTTTAATCCCAAACGGATCTGCTATTCTTGCCACCCCAACAGCAAAAAAAATATTAGCAGAAAATATTAGACAACAGGTAGTTAAAGATAAAAAAGTAATTGACGACGCAACCAAGCTTGAGAAAAAAATATCAGGATTAGATATTAAAATTAAGGCTAAAGTTGGTGAAGGCATAAAATTATTTGGATCTGTTAATAATATTAATGTTCAAAAAGAACTTACAGAAAAGGGTATTGATATAGATAAAAAGTCAATAATAATTTCAGGTAACAACATAAAACAATTAGGGAAATATTCGGCAAAAATTAGACTTCATCGCGAAGTGATTTTTGACCTCCCGTTTGAAGTAGTGGCTGATAAGAAATAGAGCTTTTTATAAATTCTAATTTAAAAACACCTGCTTTAGTGGGTGTTTTTTTTTTAATTTAACTAATTTTAATCATCAAATGAAAAAGCCTATACTACCTAAAGGAACTAGAGACTTTAATTCTTCAGAGTTATATAAAAGAAATTATATTATCGATGTAATTAAAGACACCTTTTCAAAATTTGGATTTAACCCAATAGAAACACCAAGTTTTGAAAGAGCGGAAACCCTATTGGGTAAATATGGGAGTGAAGGAGAAAGACTAATATTTAAAATTTTAAAGTCCGGAAATTTTCTGAAGGATGCGGATACTACGGATTTTAATAATAAAAATCTAACCAATTTGTCTAGGAAAATTATTGATAAGGCCCTAAGATATGATCTAACTGTTCCTTTTGCTAGATATGTTGTTCAAAATCAAAATGATATTTCAATTCCTTTTAAAAGGTATCAAATTCAGAATGTTTGGAGAGCTGATCGCCCACAAAAAGGAAGATTTAGAGAATTTTTACAATGTGATGCAGATGTTATTGGTTCTAATTCTTTAATGCAGGAAATTGACTTTATTTGTCTGTTTGAAAAGGTCTTCGCTGATTTAAATTTATCTGGATGTAGAATTAAAATTAACAACCGCAAGCTTCTTGTGGCTATTTGTGAAATCTATAATTGTCAAGATAAGTTTTTGTCATTGATAAATCAATTAGATAAAATGGATAAAGTTGATAGAATTGATATTAGAAAAAATTTATTAAATGATAATTTTGAAACAAGCGTTATTGACTCCATTTTTAATATAATTGATTTATCAGTAGATTTTAATAAAAATAAAGATGCCCTTAGCGAAATTTTTTCATCGTCTAAAATTGGTTCTGAAGGCTTATCTGAAATCGAATTCATATTCTCTTATTTTTCTGAAAATAAATTGACCAATTCAAAATTAGATTTTGATATTGGACTAGCAAGAGGTATTGACTATTACACTGGAGTCATTTTTGAGGTATTACCCCCAGAAAATATATTAATTGGATCTATAGCCGGAGGTGGTAGATACGATAACTTAACTGAAATATTCGGTCTCAAAAATATGAGTGGGATTGGGATTAGTTTTGGTTTAGACCGAATATATTTAGTTTTACAGGAAATGGATCTATTACCTAATTATTTGGATACTTCTACGCAGGCAATTTTTTTAAATTTTTCAAAAGATTTTTCATTTGATTTAATTAATTTCTCCAATCTTCTTAGAAGTAATAATATTAATTGTGAATTTTTCCCGGATCCAATAAGTGTCAAAAGACAGTTAAATTACGCTAATAAAAATAATATTCCCTATGTAATTTTTTATGGCGATGAAGAAAAAGAATCAGGCAGCTTAAAAATTAAGGATATGAAAACGGGAATCCAACAAATTTTGACCCCAGAAAAGCTAATTAAAAAGCTGAAAAATAGTAGCGAGAACGAGATTTGAACTCGTGACCTCCGGGTTATGAATCCGACGCTCTAACCAACTGAGCTATCTCGCCATTTATAGATGGCAGCAAATATAAAATTTAAATTTTTAGATTCAACAATTGTTTAATAAATTATTTTGATAAATCTTGCTATTAAATAGAATAAATGTATATATTACCACACTAATTATTCAATATGAGTGACCGTATAAAATTTGAAATGGAGTTTCCTATTAAGGTATCACAAAAACTTTTATTTCAGTATATTTCAACTCCATCTGGTCTTTCAGAATGGTTTGCTGATAATGTAAATTACAGAGGTGAAATATTTATATTTTTCTGGGATGATTCCGAAGAAAGTGCCAAACTAATAAGAAAAACTAATAACGAAAAAATCCAGTTTCAATGGTTAGATGATGAATCTACTGATTTTTATTTTGAGTTGAGAATTCAATTTGATGAAATTACTAAGGATGTATCTTTAATAGTTACGGATTTTGCCGATGATGAAGATGAAGTAGAGGAGTCTAAATTATTGTGGACAAATCAAGTTGCTGATTTGAAAAAAGTTTTGGGTTCAACCTAATTACTTTGTGGGTTTTCCGGAGCGTTAGACCAAATTCTGAACTCAGAGCCCATTTCTTTCATGTAATTTCCCCACAATTGATCTGAATTAAGCTTAAACTCTATCTTTTCCTTATTGTCAACTATTATCCATGAATCATTTTTAATCTCATCCGATAATTGATCCAAAGTCCATCCAGTATAGCCAGAGAAAAATTTAATACAAGTACTATCTAACTCACATTTGTTAATTAATCTAATAACATGATCAAAATCACCTCCCCAGTACAAATCTTCATTAAAATTTAAACTATCGTGAATCAATTCTGGCTTATTGTGAATAAAATATAAATTGTCCTGATTTACCGGCCCACCACTGTGAACGGCCGTATTTTCTGTGGTTACACTACTATAAAGATCATTAAGTGAGTATTCTAATTGTTTGTTTAATATAAAACCAACAACTTCTTCGTCCTTTACTTCAGTTAGAAGTATTATTGATCTGTTAAAATATAAGTCTCCTAAAATATTTGGTGTTGAAATTAGAAGCTTACCTTTTTTAATCTCATTCATTTGACATAAGAATTTTTTGGAATTTTAAATCCGTTTAATAAATCTTTAATTTTCATTTTTTTCTTTCCTTCAACTTTTACCTCTTTCACAAAAATATATCCGTCTTCACAAGTAATTTTCAGACTACTGTTCGTAGTTGTGATGCTTCCGTTATTTTCGTTATTAGGTTGAATTAAATAATCAGAATCATAAATGGTTATATTTTTCTTTTTAATGACTTTTCCAGCTATATTCAATAAGGTTTTAGCGCCAGGAAAAGGATTTAAACCTCTTATAAAATTATATATTTCAATCACATTTTTATCCCAGTTTATTAAAGTGTTTTCTTTGTCAAATTTGAAGGCTGTTTTTAAATCAGAGATGTCATTTTGTTTTACTGAATTAATCTTATTTTCTAAAATCCCATCTATTGTTTTTTTGATAACATCTGCAGCTAGAATTTGTAATTTATCATGTAATTCACCAGCGTTTATTTGGTTGTCAATTTGTATTTCTTTTTGTAAAAGTATGTCGCCAGTATCGATATTTTCGTCAATGTAAAATGATGTAACTCCGGTAATTTTCTCATTATTGATTATTACCCAATTAATCGGAGCTGAACCTCTGTAGTTAGGCAGTAACGATGCGTGTAAGTTAATTGTTCCAAATTTTGGAATAGTCCAAATTGATTTTGGAATCATTCTGAAGGCTACAACAATTATAAAATCTGGTTTAAGTTTATAAATACTATTGGTAAAATCTGGATTTTTTAAGTTTTTGGGTTGATAAAAAGTAATATTATTATCTAGTGCATAATTCTTAACCGGTGAATTCTTAATCTTTAGTCCTCTACCAGAGGGTTTATCATAATTGGTTACAATAGCTTTTAACTTATAATTTTCATTAATAATTTCTAAAGTTGGGATGCCAAAACTTGCAGTGCCCATAAAGATTACACTAGGTTTTTCTAAATTCATTTAATTTTATTTAAAATATAATCTACTCTTTTTGTCACCGAGTCATTAGGGATGATAAACAAATCATATCCAAGACCTTTATACGTTTTTTTTATGTGCTTACTGATTTCAACTAATTCATTAAATGATTCATATCTTTGCTTATCGTTTTTGTATATTTCCCTCCATGGTTCAGCGATAAAAACCATATCATATTTATATTTGTTAGCGCAAATTGTAAAGTTATCTTCATAAACAATATTCTTATGGTGTAGGTAAGCCAATACATCTGGTATTCCTCTATCAAAAAAATAATGATTTGAATTATTAATATTAGATTTTTTAAATTGGTTTACCCGGTTTTTTAGAAGAATTTCACTGAATTTAATTGGGTCTGAAAGAAATAATTGATCGTGTCCTAGATTTTTATATTTATCTATAATTTCCCTTGAGGTTTCTTCAAAAATGAAATACTTTCTACGCAGTAATTCCTCAACTATTGAGGTTTTTCCAGTTCCAGGACCACCTGAAATTACAATCTTCATCAGAATATTTTTTATAAAATTCGTTAATAATAATTAAACCGAAAAAATAATTAACAATATATTTGTTAATGTAATGAATAATGAGCAGGAACAATTTTATAGAAAACTTAAAAATCTTTTGAATGACACCAGTTCTTGGCCTTCAGAATATATATTTAAACTTATTTTCAAATCAAATCCAGAAAATATAGAGAAGCTAAAGCTTATTTTTCACGAGCCCAAAACTATTTTTACCCAGAAGACATCGAAGAATAAAAAATACACCTCTGTTTCTATTAAAATCATAGCGCAAAACTCTGATTTCATTATAGATAAATATAAGATTGTTGGTAATCAGATTGAAAATGTAATTTTATTATAATATCTCTGTATATTTTTTGTATTTTGCCTCATATTAACTTTCCAAACATATCACATTGATAGAAAATTTAGAATACAACACTATTAGAGAAGATTTAATAATTCCTGAATATGGAAGACATATTCAAAAAATGATAAATTATGCTTCATCTAGAGAAACAAAAGAAGAAAGAAATAAACTAGCCAATTCTATTATTTCAGTTATGGGTAATTTGCAGCCTCATTTGAGAGATGTTGCAGACTTTCAACACAAATTATGGGATCAATTGTTTATTATGTCTGATTTTAAACTAGATGCTGATTCACCTTACGATAAACCTTCAAAGGAAGTTTTAGAGGCAAAACCAGATCCTTTAAGTTATCCTCAAAATTATCCTAAATATAGATTTTACGGAAATAATTTAAAGATAATGATTGATGAAGCAGTAAATTGGGATAACGGAGAAATGAAAGATGCTCTTATCTACACAATAGCTAATCATATGAAGAAATGTTTCCTAAATTGGAATAAAGACAGTGTGAAGGATCAAGTAATATTTGATCATTTATATGAGTTGTCGAATTCTAAAATAGATATTCGAAATTCTACAGAAGAGCTTTTAGATTCATCTCTGCTGTTGAGATCAAAAAAGAAATTTTCAAATAAAAAGTTTCAGAAAAAAAATCATAAAAACAGAAAAAGATATTAGTATAATTCTTCATGCAA
>CABWYN010000017.1 GCA_902509675.1 uncultured Bacteroidota bacterium
TTTACAATAAAATTGAGAGACACTATTTAGCAAAACTTCCTGACTCCGAAGAAGCAATTATCACAGATAATAAAAAGGTGATAAATACTCTAAATTCTTTATGCATTGAAATGGATAACAGATATGAACTCTTGAAAAATGCAGCATGTAGAAATATTGTAGAATACAACAAAAAATTTAAGGGTAGAAAATTAAATCCAAATGATGGACATCAGTTTTTACCTTATATAGTTTTGGTTGTAGACGAATTTGCGGATCTGATAATGACTGCGGGTAAGGAAGTTGAAACCCCTATAGCTAGATTGGCTCAATTAGCTAGAGCTATTGGTATCCATCTAATTATTGCCACACAAAGACCTTCTGTAAATGTTATTACAGGGGTAATTAAAGCAAATTTCCCTGCAAGAATTGCTTTCAGGGTTACATCAAAAATTGACTCTAGAACAATATTAGACGGATCTGGAGCAGATCAACTAATCGGAAGAGGAGATATGTTATTTACTCAAGGAAATGAACTAATAAGGATTCAATGTGCATTTGTTGATACACCTGAAATTGAGCAATTAACAGACTATATTGGGTCACAAAAAGCCTATGCTACTGCTCATCAGCTACCCGAATATGTAGGGGAAGAAGGTGGCACACAACTTGATAATAATATAGAAGATAGAGATAAGTTATTTAGAGAAGCAGCTGAAGTATTAGTTATTGCACAACAGGGATCAGCTTCTCTTCTTCAAAGAAAACTAAAACTTGGCTATAACAGAGCTGGAAGATTAATCGATCAATTAGAAGCAGCTGGGATTGTAGGCCCCTTTGAAGGCAGTAAGGCACGTCAAGTTTTAATTCTAGACCTTCAATCTCTTGACAGACATTTAGAAAATGAATAAATAAATAATTATGAAAAAGTCAATAATACTACTTTTATGCGCTTTTATAAATTTTGGATATTCTCAGGATAATTCTGATGCAGAATTATTGTTAAATAAAGTTTCTGAAAATATAAAAAGCTATCAAAATATTTACATAAACTACGCCTACACCTTACAAAATATTGAGGAGGATATCAATCAAACTAATAAAGGAAGTTTTGTTACCGAGGATGAAAAATGGAGATTCGAGATGCTCGGAGTAACCAGGATATTTGATGGAAATAAATTATACTCCATAAGCCCTGATGATGAGGAAGTGACAATCTCAAGTCAAGATCCAGAAGATGAAACCACTATTACACCTAACAAGATGTTGTATTTCTATGAAGACGGCTATTATTTTGAGATGGATAAAAATAAATTTGTGGGCAATGGTCAGTACAGGAAAAAAATTCAGTATGTAAAATTGGTTCCTCAAGATTCTGAAGCTGAAATTAAATTTATTTTACTAGGAATTGATACCGAGTTTAATCAAATATATGAGGTTATCGAAACTGGCAAAAACGAAACTGTTACTACTATATCAATTGTAGATTTTGAATTTAACCTACCACTTGATAAAAACTTATTTGTTTTTGAAAAAGATAAATATCAAGATTATTATATGAATGTATTAGATTAGAATTATTGAAAATACTAGACTTATATATACTAAAATCCTACGCTAAAACTCTAGCCAGTACTTTTTTTATACTAATGCTGATTTTTTTGCTTCAGTCTGTGTGGCTTTATATTTCTGAATTGGCAGGTAAAGACCTTGAATTAGATATAATTTTTAAATTTCTGGTAAATGTTAGCCCTAGACTGGTAATTCTTGTCTTACCGTTAACTATATTACTTTCAAGCATAATGGTTTTTGGTAGTCTTTCAGAAAACTATGAGTTTGCAGCAATGAAAGCGAGCGGTATATCACTACAAAGATCTATGAAAAGTTTAATTTTGTTTACCCTAGTACTAGGTGGGTTGACTTTTTTTTTCTCAAATAATGTTGCTCCAATTGCAGAATACAATTTTCATAACTTAAGAAAGAATATTTCCAAAGTAAAACCGGCAATGGCCATTGCTGAGGGTCAATTTAGTCAAATCGGTGACTATAACATAAAAGTTGATAATAAGTATGGAAATGAAAGTAAATTACTAGATAAAGTTATTATTCATCAGAAAAAAAATTTACCTGGAAACTATACCGTCATTAAGTCCAAAAAAGGGGAAATAATCAGCGAAGAAAATTCTGATATTTTACAATTAAAATTATATAACGGAAATTATTATGATGAAATCATCTCTAGTGATTATTCTAAAAAGATTAAAAAACCATTTGTAAAAAGCTACTTTGATGAATATTTAATAAATATAGATCTTGTTTCCATAAATAATGTTGACTTCTCAAAAGAAGATGATGTCAATAAACACTCAATGATGAAAGTGAGCGAGTTAAATAGCGCTATAGATTCGCTAAATATTAAAAAAATTGATGATGTTCAGGTTATCAGTTCAAAAATGTTAAACAGGTCAAACTTTAAAACAATAAATCATAATTTGAATCCAAAAGAGGAAGTAAATTATGAAAATGATAATTTTTTAAATTTATTCCAACCCACAAAACAAAAACAGTTATATGATTTAGCACTGAGCTCTGTAAAAAGCACAATTAGCATAATTAAATCTAACAAGACTATACAATCCTACAGAGAACAGAATTTAAATAAACACATAATGACTATGCATGATAAGTTTTCTTTAGGTTTTGCTTGTATCATATTGTTTTTTATCGGAGCCCCCTTAGGTACTATAATAAGAAAAGGTGGTTATGGCCTACCGCTAGTAATTTCAATTCTTTTGTTTTTAGCTTATCATTTTTTAGGTATTTTTTCTAAAAATCTAGCGGAAGACAGCAGTATAAACCCAATATTGGCTAGTTGGCTTTCAACTTTAATTATGCTTCCCGTTAGTATCTATCTAACTTACCGAGCAACAAACGATAGAAGTGTGTTCAATTTTGGGGAAAAAATTTCTATCATCCTAGCAAAATTAAAAAAATAAATATGTCAAAAGATAAGTTTAAATTAAACACGATTGAATCTGCAATAAATGATATTCGACAGGGAAAAGTTGTTATAGTAGTTGACGATAAAAATAGAGAAAATGAAGGAGATTTTCTAGCTGCAGCTGAACTTATTACGCCCGAAATTATAAATTTTATGGCTACACATGGAAGAGGTCTAATATGTGCACCAATTACAGAAAATATTTCAAAAAAATTGGGACTAAACCTGATGGTTGGAACTAATACAGATCCTCAAGATACTGCTTTCACAGTTTCTATTGATCTAAAGGGAGGCGGAGTAACAACAGGCATTTCTGTTTCTGACAGAGCTACCACTATCAAAGCATTAATAGATAAAAACACCAAACCAAACCAGTTTTCAAAACCTGGGCATGTATTTCCTCTAGTAGCAAAAAATGGAGGTGTTTTAAGAAGAACCGGTCATACTGAAGCAGCTATTGATTTGCCTAGGTTGGCTGGACTAAAACCTGCAGGTGTTATTGTTGAAATAATGAACGAAGACGGATCAATGGCCCGAGTTCCTGATTTAATAAAAGTAGCAGAGAAATTTAAACTTAAAATTATTTCAATTGAAGATCTAGTTGCATATAGAATGGAACATGATTCCCTAATAGTTAAAAAAGAAGATTTTGAAATAAATACTAGATTTGGAAGTTATCGTTTAAGGGCATATGAACAAACCACCAATAGTAGTATTCATATCGCCCTAACTATGGGAAGCTGGGAAAAAGGTGATGAAGTCCTAACCCGAATAAACTCTAAATCAATCAATAATGATATTCTTGGAACCTTAACAAACAATGTTGAGGATTCATTAAATAAAATGTTTAAACTTATAAATAAAAATCAATCTGGTGCTATTATTTTTATCAATCCTGAACAAAAATCACTGGATACTTTAAAAAGACTTAATATTTTGAAGAAAAAACAGGTGAAAAACAAAGTAACTAAAGCCCCGATTATTGGAATGGATGAAAGAGATTTTGGAATAGGAGCTCAAATACTGCATGACTTAGACATAACTAATCTTAAATTGATTTCGAACACAAAAGGAACTAAAAGGGTAGGAATGATTGGATATGGGTTAGAAATATCTGAGCATATTAATTTTTAGTGTGACTAAAAATCCATTTTAAAAAATTTGGATCCCTAAAGACATTAAACCAACTATCATGTCCCACATTTTCATAAAGTGAGAACTTTGGACTGCCTCCATTTTCTAAGATTGCTTTCACCATGTTTATTGAAAATTCTGGAACAACCACATCATCATCTGCTCCATGTGCAATCCATATAGGTGTGGTTAATGAAAATTCTTTAGCCCATTCAGTATTTCCACCGCCACAAATTACAACAGCACTAGCAAACATATTTGGCCTGTGTTTTAGTAATTCAAATGATCCCATACCTCCATTTGACAAACCACTTAAATAAACCTTTTTATCATTTATCGTTCTGTGGTTAACCAAAGAATCTAATAAGTTCATAACTAAGGTCAGAGAACGAGTAGGTTCATCATCAATCGGAAAAACCTGCCTTATTTTTTTATTCACTAATTTTCTACTGGACCAATTGTCACTTTTGGGAGACTGAGGTAATAACACAAATGACGGATAGTCAATTCTATTAATCTTGTCAAAAATAACTTCATCAATATATTTTAATTGAAGTTCATTATCGCTACCTCTTTCCCCTATCCCATGTAGGAAAACTAATAAAGGATAGGTTTTAGTCTCATCATATTTTAATGGGTAAAAAAACCTATATTTTAGATTACTATCATTCTGTGAGTAAACCTGATAACTGTCTGTCAACTTGGCCTTACAAGAGGAAAAAAGTATTATAAATGACAACAGAAAAAGATATTTAAATTTCATTTTAACAAACTTATTAAAAATATAATATAAATATTTTAAAGAGTTGTTTTGAAGCAAAGAAAAACAAGTATATATTTGCATGCATTATTGGAGGAATGGCAGAGTGGTCGAATGCGGCAGTCTTGAAAACTGTTGAGGGTCACACCTCCGGGGGTTCGAATCCCTCTTCCTCCGCTAGTCAATTGTAACCCGCTAATTTTTAGCGGGTTATTTTATTTAAAAAGCATTTCATTATAATTTTTATACTATATTCGCACCACACAAACGAATTGGTTTGATTGATTGCTATGGTTGGCTCTCTTTCAAACCTTTTCACTTTTGTAGCATATTTCATTTATTTAATAGTAGTTTTGCAAAAA
Organism: uncultured Bacteroidota bacterium; assembly: GCA_902509675.1. Classification (GTDB taxonomy): domain Bacteria; phylum Bacteroidota; class Bacteroidia; order Flavobacteriales; family Flavobacteriaceae; genus MED-G13. Next base: position 5,237 of record CABWYN010000017.1, read on the forward strand.
TTTTAAACAAAAATCAGGAATGTCTAAGATTAAAAATATTGCAATTATCGCCCATGTCGATCACGGGAAGACTACACTCGTTGATAAAATCATGTATCATTGTCAATTATTCAGAGAAAATGAAAATAAAGGCGACTTAATTCTTGACAACAACGAACTTGAAAGAGAGAGAGGAATCACTATAACTTCAAAAAATGTTTCGGTACTATATAAAGACACCAAGATAAATATTATTGACACCCCAGGTCACGCAGATTTTGGCGGTGAAGTTGAAAGAGTTTTAAATATGGCTGATGGTGTTCTTTTATTAGTAGATGCTTTTGAAGGACCTATGCCGCAAACAAGATTTGTCTTACAAAAGGCTTTAGAATTAGGTTTAAAACCGTGTGTGGTTATAAACAAGGTTGATAAAGAAAATTGTACCCCTGAAGAAGTTCATGAGTCTGTTTTTGATTTAATGTTTGAATTAGAAGCTGAAGAATGGCAACTGGATTTCCCAACAATCTACGGATCAGCTAAAGAAAATTGGATGAGTGAAGATTGGAAAAAAAGAACAGAAAATATTGAACCTTTACTGGATATGGTGATTAATCATATTCCATCTCCGAAAATTAATGAAGGAAGCACACAAATGCTGATTACTTCTTTAGATTACTCTTCATTTACAGGTAGAATCGCAATTGGAAGATTACAAAGAGGTAAATTAATTTCTGGAGCAAATATTTCCCTTGTAAAAGGAGATAAAACAGTTTTAAAATCTAAAATTAAAGAACTCCATGTTTTTGAAGGGTTAGGAAGAAAAAAGGTTTCAGAAGTTTTAGCTGGAGATATTTGTGCTATAGTCGGGTTAGAAGATTTTGAAATTGGTGATACAATAGCTGATTTTGAAAACCCTGAAGGTCTAAATTCCATTTCAATTGATGAACCCACTATGAGTATGTTATTTACCATCAATGACTCTCCTTTTTTTGGAAAAGATGGGAAATACGTTACCTCTAGGCATATTAAAGAAAGATTAGAAAGAGAACTAGAAAAAAATTTAGCAATGAGGGTTGAATCAACAGAGAGTGCTGATAAGTTTTTAGTTTTTGGAAGAGGTGTTTTACATCTTTCCGTTTTAATCGAAACCATGAGAAGAGAAGGATATGAACTTCAAATTGGTCAACCTCAGGTTATTACTAAAGAAATTGACGGAGTTAAATGTGAACCATTTGAGCAAATGACCATTGATTTACCTGAAATCATCTCGGGTAAGGCTATTGAGATTGTTTCCATTAGAAAAGGTGAAATGACCAGCATGATTTCAAAAGGAACTAGAATGGTTTGCGAATTTATAATTCCATCCAGAGGAATTATAGGGTTAAAAAACCAATTACTTACTGCTACTGCTGGTGAAGCAATATTATCACATAGATTTTTGGATTTTAGACCTATTAAAGGAGGGATTCCTGAAAGATTAAATGGGTCGCTAGTTTCAATGGAAAAGGGATTAGCTATCCCTTATTCGATAGATAAACTTCAAGACAGAGGTAAGTTTTTTGTTAATCCTGGTGAAGAAATATATGAAGGTCAAGTTATTGGTGAAAATTCCAGAGGTGATGATATGGTTATAAATATAACCAAGACTAAAAAACTAAGCAATGTCAGATCATCTGGAGCTGATGATAAAGCTAAGATAGTTCCTGCTATTAAATTTTCATTGGAGGAGGCTTTAGAATATATTCAAAAAGATGAATATGTTGAAGTTACCCCAAATAATCTTAGGCTTAGAAAAGTTTTATTAAAAGAAGTTGACAGAAAACGAAATAAATCATTATAACAATTATTAGCTTACTCGTTTTGTATAAATTTATAAAATGAATAAAATCCTACTTCTTTCTATTGCGTTATTTTCTACACAAATTTCAGCACAATACTCCTCATTTAATCACGACGGACAATCTAGACAGTACATTTACTATGAACCGGAAAATATAGCTGATAATGCGCCTTTAGTTTTTGTAATGCACGGATACACCAGTGATGCATCGGTAATTAGAAATTATTCAGGGATGAATGATATAGCAGACGAAGAAGGGTTTGCAGTTTGCTATCCTCGCGGAACAGTAGATAATTACGGTAATAGATTTTGGAATGTAGGATATGATTTTCACCCTAATGAAACTGTTGATGACGTAGACTTTTTAAAAGAACTTGCTAGCTATCTTCAGCAAGAAAACAACCTTAGCACAATAAACACCTTTGCTACAGGGATGTCAAACGGGGGTGAAATGTGTTATATGTTAGCATGTCAAGCGTCAGATACATTTAAAGCTGTAACCTCTGTAGCAGGTATGATGCTTCAAGAAATTATGGATACATGTAGTCCAGAAAACTTAATACCAATATTTGAGATACATGGCACAAGTGATTACGTAAATATTTACGCTGGAGACCCAACTAGTTCTGGTGGCTGGGGTGGATACCCAAGTATTCCAGATACAATTGATTATTGGGTAGGTTTAAATAATTGTACTTCTTTTTCAACTGAAAATTTACCCAATACAAATACCAATGATGGAAGCTATGTTGTCAAAGAAAGACATTACGATTCTGATAATGGAAATGAGATTTGGCTGTACAAGGTGGTTGGTGGAGATCATGATTGGCCAGGAGCATTTGGAAATATGGATATTAATTCATCACTTGAAGCATGGTTGTTTTTTGAACTTAGTATAAATAATTCATTATCTAACAGCGATATGCTTGCGAATAATTTGATAATAAGTCCAAATCCAGTAAAGGAAAGAATCATTATTCGATCAGATTTAGATGACTATTCATACACTCTATACGATTTGAATGGTAAAAAGCTACTAAAGGATAATAAGCCTGAAATTAATTTTTCAAATAAAGCAAAAGGCACTTATTTCTTAAAAATTTATTCCGGTGATAAAACCACGACAAAAAAAATTATTAAACTGTAAAATTACCCCCCGAAGATTTCAGGGGGATTAATTTAATTTATAGCCTTCGGACGTCCTGGGGTGTAAGGAGCACCAGAATCTTTTAGCATCTCTTCTAATGAATTCATCTGAGATTTAAGCTTATTGATCAAAACCTTAATCGGCTCAAATTCCTCTTTAGCAATTTCATAACTGTCCATATGCGTTTTTGTAGGTGTAGCAGTTGAATATTTTTGATAATATGCAACAGCCCCTAATCTAGATGAAGGGGTCAAATAAGTTTGTATATCAAGTTTTCTTTTAACACTATCCCCATAAAAGTTAAGATTAATATCCTTGATTAACTCACTAATATCCCAAACCATTTTTGAAATCTCTCCAATAGGTTGTTCAGATTTTTTAACTGCTTGATTAATGAAAGGCATTTTATCACTTAATTCTGATAACTTTCTAGAATACTCCCCTATTTCTGCTTGTAATAAAGAAACTTTTCTTTGAAATGCTACTTTAGCATCTCTGTCCTTTGCGGGCATAACAGTGTTGTTAAGTGCTACGACGTTGAATGATTTTGGGCCAACTAGGTTAGTTAAAGCTCCTTCTGTCAGTAAAGACATTTCAATTGTATACGTGCCAGGATTGACCAAAGTCCCCTCAGAAACACCTGCAAATGGATTATAAAAAGAAGAAGAACGTAAATTTATAGGGTCATTCGTCTCATACCTTAAGTTCCAAGTAAACCTACTTAGTCCCTTTGAGGGTGATTTATATATTTTTTTAACCACACCATCGTCACTATTTTTAATCGTAAATAACAATTGAGGTTTATCCTCATTAAGTTCCTTATAAAGATCTTCGTATGAAGGGTATGTAACATCTTTATTATCCTTGATTAATTCTTTTTCTTTCTTCTGTCTTTTTGATTTTAAAGACTCATATTTTTTATCATAATTATAATCAAAAATTGCTACCGGATCTAAATTTTCAGCTAAATAAAAATTATCTCCTTGAAAAGCTTTTCCTGGCAAGCCAAGGGGAGATGCTTTTTCCCACATCAATGCATCTCTCACATCATAAAGATTTGGAGTAACCTCAACCTCACTATTCTCAATCACTCTTAAAACAGAATAGTCATCCAACACATAAAAACCTCTACCAAAAGTTCCCAAAACCAAATCATTTTCTCTTTGCTGAATTGCTATATCTCTTACTGCGATTGTTGGTAAACCATTTGATAATTCTTTCCATCTACCACCTGAATTAGGGGAGAAAAACACTCCGAACTCAGTACCACAAAAAATTAATCCGCTATCAACATGGTCTTCTTCTATTGAATATACACTTCCTCGCTCCGGAAGGTTATTACTAATAGATTCCCAGGTATTACCTTTGTCCACTGATTTAAAAATGTAAGGCTTAAAATCCCCATACTTATGATGATTAAAAGACACATACATAACATTTACGTCATGCTGTGACAAATAGATGGCATTGACATATGATTGATTTGGAGCTCCATCTATGTTATCAATTTCTCTCCACGTTTCACCACCATTATCAGTAATCTGAATTAAACCATCATCCGTTCCAATAGAAATTAAGTCAGGATCTATCGGTGATTCAGATAATGCGACTATGGTACCATACGGAGATGTGGATCCATTTTTTTCAACCGCATCCATACTAAGTACTCTATCATATACCTTGAGCTTGTTTCTGTCTATTTGCCTAGACAAATCATCACTAATCACATCCCAACTATTTCCATAATCATCAGATTTAAAAACCTTGTTAGCCGCAAAATAAAGTCTTCCTGATCTGTGCTTACTTACTGCAAGTGGAGCATCCCAATTCCATTTATAATCTAATTCACCTTTTCTTGCAATTGGCTTTATACCTACCTCTTCTCCACTTAATTTATCATACCTAACCAGCCAACCGTATTGTGATTGAGCATACACTATATTAGGGTTTTCCGGGTCAACTTGAGATTCAAAACCATCTCCTCCATGCGTGATAAACCAATCTTGATTTGAAATACCGTGTGAGTTGTTAACTCTTGATGGTCCACCAAGACTGAAATTGTCTTGAGTTCCTCCGTAAATATTATAAAATGGTTCAGCATTATCAACAGCTACTTTGTAAAATTGTGTTACAGGTAAATTCTTTTTAAAATCCCACTTCTTTCCAGAATCAAATGTCTCGTAAATACCTCCATCACAGCCTACTAGCCAATGAGAGTTATTTTTTGGATTAATCCACATCGCGTGATTATCAACGTGTTTGTAATCTTCTCCAACATTTTTAAAAGTCTTACCACCATCGTGAGTTACCGACATCCATGTATCCATAACATAAACAACATCCTCATCGATAGGATCTGCAAAAATTTCTTGATAATAATTTCCGCTAGTTGATTTGCCACTTTGTTTTACCCACGTCTCTCCTCTGTCATTAGATTTATAAAAACCACCCTTTCGCTGAGAAGCTTCAACTATCGCATAGATTATTTCAGGATTAGCATCAGAAATATCTAAACCAATTCTCCCTAATTCAACAGAGGGAAGACCTTTATTAATTTTTTTCCATGTACTTCCTCCGTCAGTAGATTTATGTAATCCAGAACCTGGACCTCCACCTACATAGGTATAAACATGCCTTCTTCTTTGGTGGCTTGCTGCGTATAGAACATCAGGATTTCTTGGGTCCATATGAATTTCACTAAAACCAGTGTGCTCATCAACATTCAGAATTTTATTCCACGAGACTCCTCCATCTTCGGTTTTGTAAATTCCTCTATCACCCCCCTTACTCCAAAGTGGACCATAGGCAGAAACAAAAACAACATCAGAATTCTCAGGATGCACTAAAATATTTCCGATATGTTCAGAATTTTTCAGCCCCATATTTTTCCAAGAATTACCTCCGTCTACTGATTTATAAATTCCGTCTCCATAGGCTACAGATCTTTGATTATTATTTTCACCCGTTCCTACCCATACGATATTAGAATTATTAGGATCTACGGTTACACACCCTATTGAATAAGAAGCTTCATTATCAAAGACTGGCTTGTAATCTAACCCCCAATTTGAAGTTTTCCAAACACCACCAGATGCTACGGCAACGTAGTATTCGAAAGGTTTATTAGGATTTACGGCCAAATCAGAAATTCTTCCTGATGTAAGTGCAGGACCAACAGACCTCCATTTTAAGGAGCTAACAGAAATTTCATCTAAAGGTTGTTTTTTGTCTTTTTTCTTTTTTTGCGAGTTTGTATTAAAAGCAATAAATAGCATTAATAACAGTAAGGATATTCTTTTCATTTTTTAGATTTAAAGGAATTCTAAAATACTAAAAAGTAGAACTTAATGAACTATATTTAAGTAATTTTAACATAAATATTTATCAGAATGCACTACAGTCCAGCTAATGATTTTGAAATCTCAGAATATATTTTAAAAAATAATAATGGGATTTCTGTAAAAATCCTTTCTCTGGGTGGTATTATTCAAGAATTTAATGTTCCTAATCGTAATGGAGTTTTTGAAAATATAGTTTTAAGCTATGAAAATCCTAAAGATTACCTCAAAGACGAGTTTTTTTTAGGGGCATTAATTGGGAGATTTGCAAATAGAATTTCAAAAAGCAAGTTTCAAATTGATGGCAAATCCTATAAACTTGATAAAAATGAAGGTGAAAATCATCTTCATGGCGGACTAATTGGATTTCATAATGTAAACTGGACTATTGACATAAATAACAGCATTGAAAACACTTGTTTGACTCTTAAACTACATAGTCCAAATGATGAAAGTGGCTATCCAGGCAATCTTGATATTTCTGTAAAATACAGTCTTTCAAATAATAATATTTTAGATATAGAATTTTTTGCTAAGTCAGATATGGATACTATTTTCAATCCAACCAGTCATTCATATTTTAATCTTAATCCAAAAAGTAATACGATAATTGACCACGTACTAAAGTTACATTCAAAGAAATTTTTACCCCTACATGATAATTTTATTCCAAGAGGTGAATTTAAAACTACTAAAGCTACCCCCTTTGACTTTGAAAAAGGAAAAAAAATTGGTCATGATTTAAAAAAAAATGATGAACAATTAAAGATAGCTAAAGGCTATGATCATTGTTTTGTTTTAAATAGTGAAAGTAATGTCGCAGCCGAGTTGTCAGAATTAGAATCTGGTAGATTAATTAAAATATTTACTGACCAACCTGGAATTCAACTATATTCAGGAAATCATTTAAATAGTAAGTTCTGTAAAAACCAAGGGCTTTGCTTAGAAACACAACATTTTCCAGATTCACCAAATATTGATAAATTTCCGTCTACATTACTAAAAGCTCACGATAAATTTTATACAAAAACCAGTTATCATTTTAAGATAATCTAAGTATTACAAAAAAAAGCTCCCACTGGGGGCTTTTTTTATTTAACAATGTCTGTAAATTCTTCTGGCGTTTTAATATGAGGTAAATGTATTCTTAATTTCATTTTCTCTAGATTTTTATCTCCAAAATCGCTTTTATTTCCGTCAAATAAAACTCTCCATATTTTACCTTTTTTTGATTCGGAAATATAAAGAGAACCGTCTGGACCTTGCGCTAACCCCATTGGACGATACATTGCATCTTTTACATCTTTAACAACCTCAGTATTTACAAATCCATCTGCAAAAATTTCTAAATTACCTGATGGAAATCCATCTTTAAAAGGAATAAATCCCACAACATATCCTGCCTGTGGATAAGGTCCTCTGTTTGTTGAACCATGAAAAGCTATAAATGCACCGTTTTTATATCTGTCAGGAAACATATCACCCGTATAAAACAGTAAATCATTTGGTGCCCAATGCGCAGGTAATCCATATATTGGATCTTTATAATTATCTGAGGCTTCAACAATACCATCTCCTCCATACTCAGGGGCAACTAATCTTTTATTTTTAAAATGATCATAGTATGTATATGGCCATCCAAAATCATCTCCTTCATTTATTTGTATAAATTCTTCAGAGGGTAAAACCGCATTATCCCACTTCGAGAAATACTTTGGTGCATGATTATGAAGGTAATCTCTTCCATGATTAACTGCAAAAAGCTGATCCAATTGATTATTCCATGTTAATCCAACGACACTTCTTACCCCTGTAGAATATTTGACCCCATCAATTAATTTTTGATCTAGTATGTTTTTATCAAATTTCCATATTGACCCCAAATAATCTAGTTCATCACAAGGATTTCGTCCTAAGACTGTTGCCATGGGATCATCGTACCCCCTGGCCAAATCCTCACAGGAATTAGTAAATCCACTAAACGTCACATATATGTTATTTTCATTATCAAAAGCCAGAGATTTTGCGTTATGCCATCTCATTGGATAAGGATCCTTCAAAATAACTTCTGGCTTACTCGTAGGGATTAAAACCTGAGGGTCTAATTTTTGACGATAAACAACGAGCTCTGAGCTAAAATATAAATAACCTTCATTAATTTTCATTTCTGTAGCGAACCTACCGTCATTAGGATAATCACCAAATCTTTGAATAATATCTGCTTTACCGTCACCGTCTTGATCTCTTAAAGCTACATTTCCATTTTTACCGAAATCAATCCTTAACTTAACATAAATATCTCCATTATCATTTACAGCTATATGTCTGCTTTTACCAACACCTTCATGTACAACTAAAGCCTTAAAGTCTTCTGGTAATATTAAACCTCCGTTATTGTTGTCAAATTTTAAATTACCATCATTTTCACATCCTATAAATAAAAAAACTAATAATGTAAAATAAAACAGTAATCTCATCGGTAATTATTAAATTGTGGATGTAAATTTTAATAAAGGTAATGATATGAAAGGAAGATTAATAATTATAATTTTTTTAGCGCTTGTTAATCAAAATTTTGCACAAGGAATTTTTGATGATAAACAACCCACAAATAGGCAAGATACCCTGAGGGGAAGCATTACACCTGAAAGAGCTTGGTGGGATCTAACCTACTATCACTTAGATATTAAAGTAGAACCCGATAAAAAATTTATAAGTGGTTCAAATACAGTTGGTTACAAAGTATTAGAGTCAAATAAAATTATGCAGATTGATCTTCAAAAACCGATGAACATCACCTCTGTAACCAGTAAAAACAAAGATCTAAAATTCAAACGAGAAGGAAATGCATACTTTATAGAAATTAGAAAAAAACAAAAGAAAGGAGATGTAAATTACATCAAAATTAATTATGAAGGATTTCCAAAAGAAGCCATCAGGGCTCCATGGGACGGTGGCCTATCTTGGAAAAAAGATAATAATGATAATCATTTTATTGCAACATCCTGTCAAGGCTTAGGGGCGAGTGTATGGTGGCCAAATAAAGATCACATGTATGACGAGGTGGACTCTATGTTAATTAGTGTTAATGTTCCTAAACACCTAACTAATGTTTCAAATGGTAGATTACGAAAAATAACCCAATACGAAGACAATACCAAAACATTTGACTGGTTCGTTACCAATCCAATAAACAACTACGGAGTGAATATAAACATTGGTGATTATGTTAATTTTTCTGAGGTTTATAACGGAGAAAAAGGGGACCTTGATATTGACAATTATGTTTTAAGCTACAATCTTGACAAAGCTGAAGAGCAATTTAAACAAGTTCCCATGATGATTGAAGCCTTCGAACATTGGTTTGGACCCTACCCATTTTATGAGGATAGTTTTAAAATGGTTGAAGTGCCTTATTTAGGAATGGAACATCAAAGCTCAATCACCTATGGGAATAATTACGGAAACGGATATTTAGGAAGAGATCTTTCTGGATCTGGATGGGGTTTAAAGTTTGATTACATAATTATTCATGAAGGAGGTCACGAGTGGTTTGCTAATAACATAACCTACAAAGACGTGGCGGATATGTGGGTTCACGAAGGTTTTACATGCTATTCAGAAAACTTATACGTTGATTATTTCTTTGGGAAAAAAGCCTCAGCTGAGTATGTAATCGGAACAAGGAGAGGAATTTCAAATAAAAAACCAATTATAGGACAATATGATGTTAATAGAGAAGGTTCTGGGGATATGTACTCTAAAGGAGCTAATTTACTTCACACTATACGTCAACTCGCAAAAGACGATGAGGTTTGGAGACAAACTTTAAGGGGATTAAACAAAGAGTTTTATCACTCAACAGTCACAACTAAAGAAATTGAAGAATATATTTCAAAAAGCATTGGAATGGACTTATCTAAAATATTTGATCAATATTTAAGGGATTATAGAATTCCTATGTTCGAATATGAGATTAATGATGGAGAATTAAGTTATCGATGGAATGATGTAATAGACGGCTTTAATATGCCTTTAGAAGTTACCATCGATGGTGAAAACCACTTATTAAACCCCTCCACCAAATTCAAAAAAATGAAAATTGAAAGTCTTTTCATTAACGTGGATAAAGACTACTATGTGTTTAATAAAGACTTAAAAGTTATTATTGATAATTAAAAATTATCTTTTTAAAAGTTTCTTATTATATATATAATTAGAAACTTTTAATTTCATGAAATAATAACCTGTCTCTAAAGATTCTATATTAATAAATTGATTTGCAGACATATTTTTAAAGGATTTGATAAGTTTTCCCGATACATCAAATATTTCAATAAGCTCAATATCTTTATTTATTATAAAATAATCATATGCTGGATTTGGATAGATCAGTATATCATCATTAACTAAATTAACAGATGATAATGTTGTTGAAGGCTGATTTCCGTAAATCTTAAATTCACCAGGCGCCAGTGAAACTGGATCTGTAGTTGAAGTTATGGTAATTGAATCCTCGGCATTTTCATCCATTAAATCATACCAGGTTCCAATGTATGGAAAAGAGGGAATAACCGTATTTTCAACAACATCTAAATTCGCAACAATAACAATATTTTTTAATTCAGAGGAATCAATATTATCATCCCAAATATAAATTATGGGGGTTAATCCTCCTGAACTGATACTATAATCTCCTTCAAAAACATCTTCATTAACTTTAAGATTAATAATCTTGGACCAGTCCGAATATATTTGATTTCTATTTTCATTTGATAGCCAGTTTTGAGCCCATTGCGGTTGAGGTTTAGTATCTAATTTACAATCAGGTTCATAAACACTACCATCGTAACATGTAAATAGAGAATTTTCCATTCCTAAGTCAGAAAAATGCCATATCATTTTAGGACCAGGGATAGTAAGACTTATAGCTCCAATTGCAGACATTCTGGATAAAGAAGTGTTTAAATCTTGAATATTATATCCATCCCAACTATTTCCGTATTGTAATGCTTTGTACATAATTCTCTCTTCATCATGACTTTCAAAGTATCCTACAAGTCTTTTTTCAGTAAAACCTCTGCTTTCATGACCTATTCCGCTAATGTTGCTATCAGCAGCATAACCCATTGCCAACTGATAGTAGGAGTTGCTGGTTTTACCCCATAGCATTATTCCTTTCCCTTCATTTACTCTGTAATTTGCCCACTGTTGCTCTTCTGTGCTTCCTCCTAAGTGTTCAAAAATTACATAATGATCTGGATCTAAACTCCAAGAGTAATCAGCATAATTTTTTAACACATCCACCCTATCTTGTTGATAACCATTGGTGCAATCAAAATCATTTCCATTACAATTTTGGGTGAATCCTTTTGTCAAATCCCATCTGATTCCATCAATTTTAAAATCCTCAATCCATCTTTTTACAACTCTTTCTGTATAATATTGAGTATATGTGCTTTGATGATTAAAATCATTACCTAGACTGTAGCTGTGTGTAGCTTCTAAATTAAAATAAGGGTTTTCAGTGCTGACAGGGCCCCATCCGTCTTTATCAGGATCATGCATCCACATTCTATTCATTGGACTTCTTCCCATTACGTGATTCATAACAAGATCTAAAATAACAGCGATTCCATTTTGATGACATAGATCTATAAATTCTTTTAACTTATCTTCAGGTCCATAAAATTTATCTACAGCCATATGAAAAGCAGTATTGTATCCCCAGCTTTCATTTCCTTCGAATTCCATCACTGGCATCAACTCAATGGCGTTTATATTTAGATTTTTAAAATAATCTATTTTGTCTATTAGATTCTGAAAGGTCCTTTCTGAATCAAAATCTCTGATTAAAACCTCGTAAATAATTAAATCTTCTTTTTTTGGTTTTTCAAAGTTTTCAACTTGCCAATTATAATCATTCGAGGAAAGATTTAATAACGTGACTTCTCTTTCCTGACCTTCTGGATATATAGGTAGGCTTGGATAGGAATTTTCTGGAATCCAAGGGTCGTCAAACGGAGATAGAACCATATGAGAATAAGGATCAGCTGTTTTAACTAGCTGAGGTGAATTTTCTAACGGTTCTAGGTCAACAACCCAATATTGATAGGTGTTATCAATATCTGAATCTAAATTATCAACTACCAGCCAAAATTTACTTGAATCAGGATCCTTTTTCATTATGTAAGACTCGTCAGGCTCCCAATTATTAAAACTTCCAGAAACATAAACAAAATCCTTGTATGGGGCATCTAAAACAAGTACAACAGAATTATCTGAAATATAATTTATTCCATCCTCAACATTTGATGGAATGGATTCATTTTCTGTTGAATTAACCAAAATTGAAAAAAACTTTATTATTTGAGAAGAACCTTTAGTTACAACTAATTTACAATACTTATTATCTTGAATATTATCAAAAACAAAACCTTCATATGTAGATATATTATTTTGGGTATCTACTAAATTATTATTTGAATAAAGCTGGTAATTAGCATTCCCACCCGTGTTTACTGCATTAATCTCAACACTATCTCCAGAGTTTACAATTAATAATCCTGAATTATCAGGGTTAATCATATCGACCTGAAATGAACCAACTTCAATGAAAAAATCAGAACAACCATTATCCTTAAATTCTTGAGAGCCATTTTCATTTCTAAAAACTAATCCCATGTTAGTTGCATTTGAAATTTGGGTGTTTGTTAGGTTGTAGTAATCCGAAGGAATAATATTAATACTCCATGTACCATCTCCATTATTATTCATTTCACCTACCCCATCATCTTGACCCCAATTTCCTACTACAGAAAATCCCCAAGGCTCAGATTCGTTTCCAATTCCCGAATGCATGTATACTTTACTAGGATTATTAAATCCGTTGCAATCTGTCTGGTTAGTGTTTGCGTCAATTGTTATTGTAACCGATTGATTAACTTCAAAAGGACTTGGGTTTATGGATAATTGAGCAAATACAACATTTGCAATTAGAAACATACAAACGGTTAATTTTTTTTTCATAGTGTAATATAAATTAAAAAAACCTACAATTTAATATTATAACTGTAGGTTTTTTTTAAATCAAGTAAGGCTAATTACCACTGATACATTTCAATAGTAGGTGGGTTTGCGGCCATATTTAAAATTATATTGTAAGTTCCTGCTGAAACAGGAATATTCGCACCGTTTACCTCCATTAAACCGTCATTTCCATCATCTCCATAATTAAGTCCCCATGCATCATTTTGTCTTACCTTTATTTCTCCGTCAACCAATTCAGCACCTGACAGATAATAATAACCTTCCATTATACCAAAGTCTGGCATAAATTTATCATTTGGGCCGTCCCATCCATTAGCAGTTGCACTTCCTACCAGCCCCCAAACATCAACAGCTTCCATTGTGTAGGTTTGTGTATTTAGATTCATTGAAACTAAATAGTGACCTGACGATACAGAAATATTAGCACCGTTAGCTTCCATAGAACCATCTGCCCCATCATCTCCATAATTTAAACCCCAATCATTGTTAAATCTAAACTTAACTTCTCCTTCGCCTAAAGTTACTACAGCTCTCCAATCGTCTTGGAAAGAATTATAATGTAACATTAAATCTGGTCCATTCCATTGATTTGGAGTTGCACTCCCTACTAGTCCCCAGGAATATTCTTCCATGGTATAGGTCATGCTACTAAAATTAACTTCAATCTTGTAGGTTCCTGCAACAACAGGAATATTAGCTCCGTATGAATCTAAGGTTCCGTCATTTCCATCATCTCCCCAATTTTCTGCCCAATCGTTGTTGTTTCTAAACTTTATTTCACCATCTCTTAAAGTTACATATGCTACGTACACATTAGTTGTTGATGTGGTATAAAATTTTAGGTCAGGAATGTTTTCATTTCCCCATCCACCAGGTGTTCCTGATCCGACAACTCCCAAATTAGTTGAAAGATCTAACAGAGAAGAATAAGGAGTTACATTTAGGCTAACCATATTAGAATATATTTCTTGATACTCACTCAAAGTAGCCTTGACTCTAAAAATAGCTACACCTTCTTCTGCAGGTATCATTGATAGAGATAATAATTTTGCATTCAGTTCTTCAACGGTAAATGTTTTTTCTAGTGAGCTACCAACCGAAATAATTTGCGGAGCAGAAAAATCTCCTCCCTGAACATCAATTTGAATCGAATATAGTGCTGCAGCATCAAAACCATAATCTGGATCTGACCAGGTTAAAGTTAAAATTTCATTAGCTCCACTGTCTTCTGACAGAGATAAATTATCATCAGAAAGAGATAAAACTGTTTCTGCTGAATCATTGTAATATACTCTTTCAACATCATCGCAAGCAGTTAAAAAGGTGAATAAAGCTGCGACGTATGTAAGTTTTAATATTAGTTTTTTCATAGTATATATTTTAATATCCTTCATTTTGGGTTAAATTTGAATTAATCGAAACGACATTCGCTGGTAGAGGAAATAAATTTCTATACTCGTCTACCCCAACACCTGTCTGTTCGTTCCCTTTAAAGGGCCATAAATATGAAGAATTTGTGAATTTATTGAATCTAATAAGATCTGTTCTTCTCAAACCTTCCCAGTATAATTCTCTAGATCTTTCATCTAAAATAAAATCTAGGGTTAAGTCTCCACTGGAAATATTTCCAGATGTGTTTCCATAGGCTCTTTCTCTGATTTCATTAATCATAGAAACTGCACTACCCACATCACCAGAACCACCTCGTAGGGTAGCCTCAGCATAATTTAAATAAATTTCAGCAAGTCTTATAAGCGGGATATCAGTGTCAACAAAGTTTCCTGAACTATCACTTCCTTGATTTCCATTTGAATCAATATTTGTCCATTTTGTTACAGCAAAACCATCTTCAAATGGTGGGATTGATTCAATCTCGATATTTTGACCGTTTGAATAAAACATTCCCCTTCTATCACTTGTAAAAGGACTAATTGAATACGTTTCACTTGATAAATCCATCACTATGTAATAAGTACCTGCAGAAACTGCTATGTTAGATCCTCCGGATTCAAGGGTTCCATCAGAATTATTGTCTCCAAAATTTACTCCCCAATCTTCGTTAAATCTAAACTTAAGTTCCCCCGCAACTAGTTCAGCATAGATTGCAAACTCTTGCGCACCAATTTGAAACATTTCTAAATCGGGTCCATCCCATCCATTAGGAGTTGCATTTCCAACTAAGCCCCAATCTGACTGATTTCCTAATGAAGAATTAAGAGCATCTATATCAACTGAGAATTGATTCACTAAATTTTTAGTTGTTCTCAGACCTCCCCAGCCTCCGTTAACTCCAAATTCTCCTGGATTCATTGAACCTCCAATTGCAGCGTGAACTAAAAAGGTAGTGCCACCATAAGTTTGTGATTGCATACCGTCAAAATTCAAAGTAAAAATAAACTCATTTTGTGCACCATTTACATCATTATCAGCTAAAAATAACTCATCATATGCAGTTCCGTTTCCGTTTGCATCATTTGTATTAAGCGAGTATCCAGAATTTATCACATTCTGTGATTGTTCAATACACTGGTCAAATCTAGGTTGCCCAGTCCAAGTTTCAGAGTTTAAATATAATCTTGATAACATGGCTTGAGCTACTGACGCACTTACTCTTCCGTATTCGTTTGAAGCTGGAAGAATAGAGGAAATTTCTAATAATTCATTTTCAATAAAAGCAAATAACTCAACTCTATTACTTTGAGTTGGAAGCTCTGTAGATATCTCAGTAGTTAATGGAACATTTCCGTATAAATCCATAAGATTATAATAGGCATATGCTCTTAAAAAACGTGCCTCAGCAATAAATACAGAAACTTGTTCTCCACTCAAATTTCCGGCATTACTGATGAATGAATTACAGAAGCTAACTTCCTGTGCTAATCTGTAGTACATAGCTTCGGTAAAATCATTACTGCTAGACCAATACATACCATGAAGGTCAGGTAATCCAGGATCACCCCATCCCACAACTGCATGATCTGTAGTAATTTCATTAAGGTTAAACAACATTCTTGAAAACTGAGAAAATCCTTCATCAATATCAGCAATATCAGCATTTCCTGCTGGGCCTGTTTGACCCGTCAGCGCTAAACTTGCATATAATTTAGCTAAAGCTCCCTTTGCATCATCAACTGTTGCAAAAACATTCTCTTCTGTAAAACTATCAGGATCTATCGGAGATTGATTCAGGTCATCATGACATGAAACAACGAAAGAAAAACTGACTATGTATATAAAACTTTTAAATATATTTTTCATCTTATTTTATTTTAAAATTCAAATGTTACCCCAAATACACCTGTCTGAGGTCTTGGGTAAAAATTATTATCGATACCTCCGTATATTTCAGGATCTATACCTTGATAATCTGTAAATGTTGCTACATTTTGTAAAGATCCAAATACCCTTACCTTACACCCATTTTTTGTAGAAAGATTGTATCCAATTGAAATATTGTCAATCTTAACAAATGAAGCTTCCTGAATGTAATGATCACTCAATAGTGAATTTTCGGTAAAATCAATGAACCCAGTACTCAAGTAATCAGAATGAATATTATTTAAAATATTATTTACACTCGCAGCAGCGTTGAAAACTGCATTAGAAGCTAAATTATTATAAGCGTAATTACCTATACTAGCCCTAGCAGTTATCGAGAAGTCCCAAGATTTGTATCTAACAGAATTCGTTAGACCCATTATAATATCTGCAAAAGGATCTTCTTTAATATACCTGTCATCATCATTAATTATATTGTCGTTATTTCTATCAACATAAACCCCTTCAATTGGTGTTCCATCAGTACCGTAAACCTGCTGATAAACTAAGAAACTGTACGGGGCTTCACCTTCAACATGAGTTTGAATAGTATTTCCTACTCCACCTGAAATACCACCAATAAATTGCTGATCTGGTAATCTGGTTACCACATTATCATTAAAGGCAATATTGAAATCAATTATATTTTCATAATCATCAGTTGTCATTAAAGGAAAATTAAAGTTTAATTCAATTCCTTTGTTTTCCATATCCCCAATATTTGCATCAATTCTATTACCAAAATTTGTGAAAGGATCTACTAATGTGTAAGCGATTAAGTCTTTAGTTGTTTTTTGGTAAATATTTACCGAACCATTTAGCTTATTATTAAACATTGAGTAATCAATCCCAAGATTTAATGTCTCACCAATTTCCCATCTTAAATCAGGATTGATTGGTTCAGGTCTAAAGGTTTGATAGAAGGAATCACCAAACTGGTAATATGCTGTAGAGGTACTGCCTGTATATCTGGTTAAAAATTTATAATCGCCTAGACCATTTACATTACCAACTTGTCCGTATCCTAATCTAATTTTTAAAGAATTAAATAAGTCACCCTTGAAAAAATCTTCTTTATCCACATTCCAAGCCATTGCAAATGACGGAAAGAACCCCCATCTGTCGTCTGGATTAAGTTTGGATGAAGCATCAGCTCTCATTGTTGCGGTTAATAAATATTTACCATTAATATCATAATTTAACCTACCGAAATAAGACAACAATACATTTTTAGATTTATCGATAAACTCATAATCATTTCCGTCTTCTTCTGCCTCACTATCGTATGAAAAGTTGTCAAATTCAAATGCTTGATATGAATAACCAGCGACAGCATTTAATGAAGAGTTTTCAAATGATTTTTCATATGTTAAATATGCATCCAACAATGTGTTAGTAGCACTTTGCGTGTAAGTAGATAAAGCTCCATTCCATGTTGGATCAGAAGTTGGTATCAATTCTGATGTTGCTCTACTTCCATCACTACTAGCATCATCATACGCAAGATTAACAGTAGCTTTTAGTCCATCCATTGGCAAATCATAATCCAATTTAAGATTGGTTATTATTCTTTCAACGTCTGAATTATCATCAATTAAATTTAATAGCGCCAATGGATTTGTTGGAGCACCTATCGCATATTGATTCCCTGATGAAGGATCAATCCATGCGTAGTAACCGCCATATTGTGAGGCGTTAAATACCGGTTTTGTCGGGTCAAATCGCACTGCATTTCCAATTGCCCCTCTATCTGCAAAATCATTCTTAGTATCCATCATTCTCAAGTTAAAATCAATAGCTAACTTATCATTCATCAATGAAGGATTCATATTAAGGGAAATTGTATTTCTATTAAAACTATCTCCTAATAATACTCCGTTATGCTCACCCATTCCTAACGAAAACCTTGTTGGTATACCATAAAGGCTACCATTTGCACTGAAGTTATACTCTTTACCTAAAGCTTTCTGATAAATAACATCTTGCCAATTCGTGTCATATGAACCTAACTGATCGATATAAGCTTGGTCACCTGAGTCTAGAATCATCTGAGTGAATTCTGAAGTAGTTAAAACATCTACCTGATCAATTGGTGAATAAGTTGAAAATTTAGAGGTAAAATTATATTTAAACTCGTTATCTTTTCCTTTAAAAGTACTTATTAATATTACTCCGTTAGCTCCTCTAGATCCGTAGATAGCAGTTGCAGATGCGTCTTTTAAAACAGTCATACTTTCAATATCAGCAGGATTAATGGAATTCAAAGCATTTCTTGAGCCCCCAACTCCACCATCATTTAACGGCACACCGTCAACGACAATTAAAGGAGAATTAGTAAGTGATAATGAACCAAGTCCTCTAATTCTTATAGCCTGACCTTCCCCGGGAGCACCTCCACCAGAGGTTACAGAAACACCCGCTAATTTTCCAGAAATTAATTGTTCAGGAGACAAAACGGATCCCTGGTTAAAGTCGTCTGATGTGATTAGGTCTGCAGCACCCGTTAAATCGTCTTTCGTTACGGATCCGTATCCAATTAAAAGAACCTCATCTAGCTGAGAGGCATCTTCTGACATAGATACATTCAGTGACAATTGACCATTATAGTTTATTTCTTGAGTTGAATATCCAACATAAGAAAAAACAAGTACATCTCCTTGGTTAACAGTTATAGTAAAATTACCGTCAAAATCAGAGGCAGTCCCTGATGATGTCCCTTTAACAATCACGTTAACTCCAGCGATTGGGTCAGAACTCATATCATCAGTTACCTTACCGTTCAATAAACTTTGTGAATACAAATTTATTGAAACAAAAAAGGCACAAAAAAGCAATAGTAAATTTGTTTTTTTCTTCATTTTTAGTTTTGTTTTTTTAGATTTGATCTTAACTTATGTAAGTGGTTAGTTTACGCTAAGACAGTGCGAAAGTATAATATTGTAATTAATCTACAACGATATAGTATGAAATATTTATTCACATTATTGTTTTTTTTATTTGTTCTAAATAATTCGTTTTCACAAATTGAGAAAATTCATCCACCCAACTGGTGGATCGGATTTGAAAATCAAAATCTACAATTACTTGTAAAGGGTGTGGAAATAAGCAAGTGTAATGTCGAAATTAAACATCCAGGGATCTCAATCACCAAAATCCACAAAGCTGATTCTCCTAATTATTTATTTATTGATCTAAAAATTTCTAATCAAACCAAAGAAGGTAATTTTGATATAATCTTTAGCAAAAAAGATGTGCAATATTTATACAGCTATAACCTCAAAAGAAAAAGGCCTATTTATGAACAAAATAATGGTTTTGACAGTTCAGATGTGGTTTATTTGATAACACCAGACAGATTTGCTAACGGTAATTATGAAAATGATGCTTTCATTGGGTTACAGGAAAAAAAGATTGATAGGTCAAATAATTATGCTAGACACGGTGGAGACTTAAAAGGTATTTCCAACAACATAAACTATATAAGCGAAATGGGGTTCACATCCATTTGGTTGAATCCAGTGTTGATTAATGATATGAAAGAAGGTTCTTATCATGGATATGCCACAACAGACTACTACACTGTTGACCCAAGGTTTGGAACGTTTGAAGAATACTTGGAGCTTTGTGA
>CABWYN010000018.1 GCA_902509675.1 uncultured Bacteroidota bacterium
CGAAAAATCATTTGATAAAATTGCCAATTATATCGAAAATGCAAAATCCTCCCCAGATGCTCAAGTGATAGCAGGTGGAAATTATGACAAGTCTAAAGGATATTTTATAGAACCGACTGTAATTGTTGCAAAAGACCCTGATTACATTACAATGCGTGAAGAGATTTTTGGACCTGTGATGACGATATTTGTTTTCGAAAATTCGAAATTTGACGAAACATTAGAACTGGTAGATAATACAAGTGAATATGCTTTGACTGGGGCTATTATTGCAACAGATAGAAATATTATTCAGCATGCAACAAATCAACTAAAAAATGCAGCAGGTAATTTTTACATCAACGACAAACCAACAGGCGCAGTTGTTGGTAAACAACCCTTTGGAGGTGCAAGAGGGTCTGGAACAAATGATAAGGCTGGTAGCATGTTAAACTTACTAAGATGGGTTTCTCCTCGATTGATTAAAGAAACTTTTGTTACTCCAACAAATTACAGATATCCTTTTTTAGAAAAATAGTCTAGTTAAAATCTTGGAATATACCAAATTTGGCAGATTGTGAATTAATCGCCATGTTATCGGAATCAACAATTATTGCAATTATATTAATATTGTCGAGATTAAAATTGCTTTGTAAAATATCAAGATCAAAAGTTATCACATTTTCTGAGAGTGGTTCTGTATTAGAAATTGAATTACCTAAAATGTTTGTGAACGAATATCTCAATACATCATCATGAGAATAATTTAAAATTGGATTGCCCATATCATAAAAATAGCTATCCTCATCATAATTTAGATAATTAGCCTGATCAGCAATTAAATTATCTTCAGTTAAATACACTGCAATTTTATGATCAACCAGTGATTCCTTTGAAACAAATCTAATTCTTGAAACTAAATTGTCATTGTCCAAAAAACTTTCAATTGAAATTGCTACTGGGTTTTGAGACGAAATAAGAGCATCTAGTTCCGAAATATCATAAGGGTCATTCCATTCAATTAATCTGTTTACTCTGGCTTCTGGCAAACCAAATGGACCTAAAGAACTTGTTAACTCTTGCTCTTCGCTAATTGCATACTCGTCATTTTGATGAGTAGCCACAACGGTAAGATTTTGAGAATACATTTCCATTGCCGTATTGATAGCATGTTTTACTGGTGGACAGTAGCCGCACCATGTTCCAGTAAAATCCTCTAAAAGTAATTTATTTACAGGTTCTACAACAGAATAGTTCTTCGGAACAGTGTTGTATAATTGTCCCTCCAGTGTATATTCTGCAAACACTTGATGTGAACCTAAGCTATTATGAGAAATTTGTGTACCTGTAATTTCTTGTTGATCAATAAAAAAAGTTGATATATCAGTGTAGTCTTCTCCATTGTCACCAATTACAGAAAAATCAATTATTTGGCCGATTAAATATGAGGGCTCTAAATTTAGGCCTGTACTAATCTCTGGCTGTGATAGAAAAGCTGAAAAATCTTCCTTGTCACTACATGTGAAAAGTATAAGAAAAAAAATTAAAATTATTTTTGATTTCATAATAATATGTGAGTACTAATTTACATAAATTGACGGTGATGATGTACAAATTAAAAAAGAAAGTATATTTACAAAAAATAATCAATGAAAAGATTTATTCTATTTTTTCTACTAGCATTTTCGATTAATTCATTTGGTCAAAAACAAATTCCTAGTATTGATTTATATGATTTTCAGAGAGAAAAAATTAATACAAGCGATCTTTTAAATAATGAAAATATAACAATTCTCTCATTATGGGCTACCTGGTGTGTTCCTTGTATAAAAGAACTTGATGCAATTAACGAAGTTTATGAATTTTGGAAAGAAGATATAGATTTTAACCTAATAGCTGTTAGTGTAGACGATAGCAGGTCTCACAGAAGAGCACAAGCATTGGTTAACGGAAAAGGATGGCCCTATAAGATATTATTAGATGTGAATCAAGACTTTAAAAGAGCTCTTGGAACTTCATTTATTCCTCAAACTTTAATTATAAAAAACGGGGAAATTCTCTACCAACATACTGGTTATCAGCCGGGAGATGAAAATTATTTGTATGAAAAACTTACAGAATATGAAAATTAAAATTTTTTATTACATAGCAATATTTCTAATTTATTCTTTTTCATTCTCGCAAAATGAGACATATATTTCTGGAAGTCTAGAAAGTAATTCTCAACTACTCCAAGATGACAATGGATTAAATTTCTTTTCACCAGAGGATAATTTCAGATCAAACAATTATTTTCAACTTGATTTTCAAAACGGTAATTTTTCTGCCGGTATTCAATATGAAAGCTATTTACCTTCCGCATTGCTTGGTTACTCTGAAATTTTTAATAACGAAAGTGGAATTGCACAATATTATTTCAAATATGAAGATCTAAAAAATGAGATTAAAGTAGGATCTATTTATGAGCAATTTGGAAACGGATTGATTTTTAGAGCCTGGGAAGACAGGCAGTTAGGTATAAATAATTCTATAAGAGGAATTAATTATAAATTTTTTCCTACTTCAAATTTAGAGATATCCGCAATTCATGGTAAACAAAGAAATGGATTCGAATATTCCAACGCTACAATCACTGGACTAAATTCTGATTTTGATATTTCCTCAATTTTAAAATTTGAAAAAATAGGTCTGTCATTTGGCGCTAGTTACATCAACAGATATCAAGAAAATAATGATGTAGTTAATGCTCCAGAAAATGTTAATTTAATTGGAAGTAGATTAAACTTATACCTAGGTAAGATCTATATAAACTTAGAAATTGCAAAAAAAGGGAAAGACGTACTTGTAAACGAAGAACAAATAGTTTCAGGAAAGAGGTATGATGGAACCGCTATGCAAATTGATTTTGGATATTCAAGAAAAGGGTTAGGAATTAACTCAAGCTTTAGAAGGTTAGAGAATTTTAATTTTTACTCTGACAGATTATCTGAAGGGAATATATATAATCAACAAACAATAAGCTTCACTCCTGCTCTTACCAAACAACAGGATTATATGTTGACCAATATATATGTGTATAATTCACAGCCTAGACTTGTTGTTA
The DNA here is from genome assembly GCA_902509675.1 of uncultured Bacteroidota bacterium. Lineage (GTDB taxonomy): Bacteria > Bacteroidota > Bacteroidia > Flavobacteriales > Flavobacteriaceae > MED-G13. Next base: position 3,083 of record CABWYN010000018.1, read on the forward strand.
ATGATATTGAAAAAAGAGTTGGGGAAGTTGGTATACAGAATGATATCTTTTACTCCTTTAACAAAGAAAGCTTTTTAGGTAAATATAAAACTAAACTTGCGGTTAACTTTTCATACTGGAGCTCTATTGAAGCAAACTTCAATCCCGATGAGTCATATGATGTTGAGTTTATTGGCAATGGTAAACGTCTTTACAAAGACCTGAATTTTGAAATCAAAAACAGATGGAATAAAAAAATTAGTAGTACTCTAACCTTTGTAGATCTAAGTATAGACAAAGGGGTTACATTAGGTGGACCCTTAGGAGTTCAAGGTGATGTAGATGCTCGAATTGGTATTTTTGAATTAAATTTTTTAAATAAGAATAATCGAAACAATAGAATTGTTGCTCAGCACCTATGGACAAATGATGATAAAAAAGAATGGGTAGGTTTGGTTTACGAATATGCTCTTTCTAACAAATTAAATGTATTCGTTTCTGATATTTGGAATTATGGAAATGAAAATGATTTACATTATTATAATATCGGCGGAAGCTATTCTAATGGGCCAAGCAGAATTAGTTTAAACTACGGAAGACAAAGAGGTGGTCTAATATGTGTTGGAGGGGTATGTAGATTTGTACCCGAAAGCAATGGGTTTAATTTAAATTTAAGTTATTCCTTTTAACTAAAAAATAAATTTTTTACTCGAAACGTTTCCGTCTGAAAATTTAAATCTAAAAATTACAATTTTATCCTCAAGATTAATATTCTCAAAGTAGTTTGCACCAGAGTTTAGATCAAGATCAATAATTTTTCTTCCTAAAATATCGTTAATCTCCAATTTACAATTAATCGGTGATGTGATATTTAAAACATTAGAGTTGTATAATACCTCAAAATTTACCGCATCAACATCAATAGTAGACAATGTTGAGGAATAAAAATAGTTCACAGAATACGAGGTTATTAACTCAGGAATACTCATTAACTCAAATCCATTATTATCAACCATAAAAAATCTAAAGCTATATGAAATAGGATTTTGCCCATCTCCTAGGTCCTGATTATAAAAATGATCACCAATAGAATTTTGTACTTCGCCAGGATTAATTGTAACAAAACTACCCATTGGATAATTAACATTTAATTCTACTCCAAAATAGCATTCTCCAAAGCAAAACTCCATCATATCTCCATTAGTACCACTCAAGCTTGTTACTTCAGCTCTTATATTTATTGGCTCATCAGTGTGATTTCTTATAAAAAACTCAAAGGAAGCATCTTCATATTCAACGGAATTAAATTCAAGTGTTTGGAGATCATTAATTACTTCTCCATTTTCATTCTCAAGGGTAAAAGCATACTCGTTTTGAGAAAAAATAAAGTTAACACTAAGTAAAAAGAATAAAAATAAAGCTCTTTTCATAATCATTATTTTGTTTAAGCAGTAAAGATAGATAAAAAGTGTATATATTTACCACACAATCCAACCATCTGAAAATGAAACATTTATATATATTCTTATTATTATTAAATCCTTTAGTAATATTATCCCAAACAATAGTGTCTACAAGTCCCGAAAATAAAAAAGCTATTGTAGAAGAATCAACTGGAATTCACTGTAGCTATTGTCCTGAAGGACACTCTATTTTAAATAATTCAAGCGCTCAAAACCCCGGACAAGTACTTGTTGTCAAATATCATGAAGGTGGATATGCTTGGGATTGTGACCCCAATGGAGGTCATGACTTTCAAAATCAGTTTGCGATTGATTTGGGTGCGCAGGCAAATGCTAGTGGTCAACCCGTAGCTTCAATAAATAGAACAGTTTTTGGTGCTAATGGAACTACTGCAATAAGCAGAGGTGCATGGGCTCAAGAAATAAATAACATTCTTCAGCAACCTGCCTATGTTAATGTTGGAGTTGAAGCTTCAATAAATGATAACATTTTAAATGTAAAGGTTGAAGCATATTATACTGACGATAGTCCGGCGAACACTAATAGACTAATTGTTGCTTTAACTCAAGACGGTACCGTAGGACCTCAGGGTGGTTCTCAATATAATCCTGATTATATTGTCTCATCTGCCCCTAACCCAAACTATCAACATGGTGAATACGATTATTTACATATGGATAGGCTAGTCTATATGCTAACAGACATAAATGGAGAACCTTTAAATAATACCTCTTCTGGAACATTCGTTGAAAGATGCTTTTCTTATACTATCCCTTCAATGTATAATGATGTACCCGTAGACCTAGAACAACTCAAAGTTACGGCGTATATTTCTGAGACTAATAATGATATAATAAACGGGGCTCAAGCAAATGCTTTACTAAATGAAGAAAATGTATGTGAAGTAAATCAATATGAAATATTTCTCAGCGAAATAATTAATCCTAGCGGTGTTGTCCCTGTTGACGAGGACGAAACTAATGAAGTTTCTGTAGTTTTAACTAATTTAAGTAACGAACTTATTCCAGCAAACGGAGTAACTGTTTGGTACGAAATTAATAACGAATACGTTTCTGAATTAGTGCCAAATTCAATTAATCCTGGTTCCAGCCTTACCTATACCTTTTCACAGAATGTAGATTTATCAAGCTTGGAAGGAACATTTGTAGTGATGGCCGGAATTGAATCTGAATATGACACTTATATTGATAATAACTCAATAGAAATAGAAGCAGAAATATATAGTTATTGTTCCCCATCGCTTGATTGCTCATACGGAGACGGTTTTCAAAACTTTACCTTTGCGGATATAAATAATGATTCTGATTGTGAAGGATATGGAGATTTCACCAATATTTCTACGGATATTGTTCAAGGCGAATCCTACCAAATGTCATTTACCACAGGCTATGGATCACAAACCTTTAGAGTTTGGATCGATTACAATGATGATTTATATTATTCTCTTGATGAATTAATAGTTGATAATCCCATTTTAGCAAATGGTCAAGGTCCTGGCACATATACAGGCTCAGTTGATGTTATTATTCCTGAAGATGCATTATTAGGGTCTCACTTAATAAGAATAAAATCTGCTTATCAAGAATATGTCCCAGATGATCCCTGTGCAATAACAAATTACGGAGAAACTGAAGATTATAGGGTTAATATAGTTGAATCATTAAGCTTGTTAGAAATTGATAATTCAAAGATTAAAATATATCCAAATCCAACAGAGGGCATATTTAATATTTCATTAACAGGTGAAGAATTAAGTTATGAAATACATAATTTTATAGGACAAAAAATAAAATTTGGAGTTTTAAATTCTGGAGATAACAATCTAAATATATCAAATCAAAGTGACGGTGTATATTTTATTAAATTTTATAATAATCAGGGTAAATCAACCAATTATAAATTGATTAAAAAATAAAATTTATAAATTTTTATCAAATGCTGCTGATTAATTTTAGCAGCATTTTTTTTAATGAAATAAATGGTAAGATTTTTGATTATGAAACTGTGTAACAAAAACATCATGAGTGATTATAAAAAAATACTAGTTTTGTTTGTTTTGACTTTTGGATTTAGTCAAATATTCTCACAACAAAAAAATAAATCAAAAATTGATAATTATTTAAAAGAAGAATTTGCGTTCAGTTCTGATAATTTTTCTTTGAAAAATTCAATTGAAACTAATCCTAATTATGATGTTTACTACATTCAGCAAAAATTTAATGGTTTAGAAATACATAATGCTATAACTACTTTATCGATTAAAGATGAAAGCATTTCTTATGTTAAGAATAATTTTATAGACTACAAACTAGGGGAATCATCCTTGAATGAACCAATTATTAGTGGTTATGAAGCTACTCAAAAGGCTTTGAATGAATTAAATATAAATTCATTTAAAAATTCACCTGATGGACATTTACATAGTAATCTTTATAATATTGAAGCCAAACTTATTTACATACTCAACGACGATAAATTAAGCTTATCATGGAATTTTAATTTCATTACACCGGATAACAAAAATTGGTACGATGTATTCGCTGATGCTGAATCAGGTAAGGTTTTAAAACTTGAAAACTGGATGATCAATTGTGAATTTGATCATAAAAATGGTATTCACGATCACGCCAATCATATCATTTCATTTGACTTGAACGAAAATAAGTCAACCCAAGATGGTTCTTTGTACAGGGTCATACCTGTTCCAACCCCAAGCCCAAATCATGGACCATTTGAGCTGGTAAGTAATCCTTCAAGTATAGTTGCTTCTCCGTTTGGATGGCATGACACGAATGGTGAACCTGGTCCTGAATACACAATTACAAGAGGTAATAATGTATATGCTAAAGAAGATGATGAAGGAGATGGATCCCTTTCAGGTCAAGATTATTCACCGGACGGTGGTGAAGAGCTGAATTTTAATTTTACTGCTGATTTAAGTCTACAGCCAGCAGATAATATGGATGCTTCAATCACAAATTTATTTTACGTAAACAATATGATGCATGATGTATGGTACAGATACGGTTTTGATGAAAGTAGCGGAAATTTTCAAGAAAATAACTATGGCAATGGTGGGAATGATGGAGATAGTGTTTTTGCTGATGGTCAAGACGGTGATGGATTTAACAATGCAAGTTTTGGAACCCCGCCAGATGGTTCAAATCCGCAAATGACAATGTATTTATGGAACGGACCAGCGACAGATGCCCTCACACTTTTGGACGGAAATTTAGCAGGATCATATTTGGGAGTTCCCGCTGGATTTGGAAATTCACTTCCAAATGAAACCCCATTAGTAGGAGAATTGGCATTATTATTTGATATTCCAAGTATAACTGAATTAGAGCCTGATTTAAACGATGGATGTCAACAGATAACTAATCCTGAAGAATTAGACGGTAAAATTGTTGTTATTAGAAGAGGTGAATGTGAATTTGGTTTTAAAGTATTAGCTGCTCAAAATGCTGGTGCAATTGCAGTCATTATGGTAAACAATGTTACAGGAAATCCAATTACTATGGGTGCTGGCGCTCAAGGAGGAAATGTTACGATTCCGTCAATAATGATCAGTCAGTCCAACGGAGAGGCTCTGATAAATGAACTTCTTGGAAATGAAATAATAAACGCTTCACTAATTGACAACAGTACTTATTTGGACTCTGATTATGATACAGAAATCATAGCACATGAATATGGCCATGGGATTTCAAATAGATTAATGGGAGGCGCACAATCATCTGGTTGCATGCAAAATTTAGAGCAACAAGGTGAAGGATTTTCTGACTGGTTTGGCTTAATGCTTACGATGAGAGAAGGAGATTCACCGTCATTAGCTAGAGGAGTAGCCACATATTCATCGGGTCAAGATATTTCTGGAAATGGTTTAAGAAACGCTCCATATTCTCCAGATTTTTCTGTTAATGATTACACTTATGCAGACTCAAATAATACGGCAACTGTTAGCCAACCACACGGAGTTGGTTTTGTGTTTGCAACCATGCTTTGGGATTTAACCTGGGCTTTTGTTGACGAATACGGATTTGATCCAGACATAACTTACGGAAATGGTGGAAATAATAAAGTAATGCAACTAATTATTGATGGTTTAAAAGTTGCTCCATGTAGTTCTGGTTTTGTAGACATGAGAGATGCAATAATTCTTGCCGATCAGTTAACAAATAATGGAATTAACAAATGCTTAATATGGGATGTTTTTGCAAATAGAGGACTTGGATACTTAGCTGAACAAGGTGACGAAGATAGTAGAACTGATCAAGTTGAAGATTTTTCTCTACCCCCTTCCTGTGAATCCTCATTAAACAATTTAGATTCAGGAGTTTTATCAATAAATTCTCCTCAAAGTGGTGTACTTACTCAAAATGAAAATATTTCTGTCTCTGTTAGGAATTTTGGAGTTAATTCTATTTCAAACTTTGATATTTATTTTCAAATCAATAACCAAAATCAAATTACTGAAACAATAAATGAAACAATAGATCCAGGTGATATCATAGAATTTACTTTTGAAAATACTTATGATTTTTCAGTTTCGGGGGAATACACAATTTCGGTAGGAACATTACTTGAAAATGACGAAGATTCTTCAAACGACTCAGTTTCCATAAATATAGTTAGCCAAGAGGTCACCATATGCCCTGATGATTATTCTTTACCAATTGTGTGGAGAGATAATTTTGAGTGCTATGATTCTTTTGCAATTGACAACATAGGAGATTGGATAATTTATGACTTAGATGGAGGTACAACATGGGGAGCTAACGCTGTTGATTTTGAAAATGAAAGCTATGTTGGTGCCGGGATAATATATAACAACTCAGAAGCAATTTCTTCAGGATCTGACATTGAAGAAGAACCCTTATGGAACACCTACGAAGGCGAACAAGGTTTGTATTTTGTTGCATCTGGTGCAAATCAAACTACTACCCCTAATGATGATTGGATGATTAGTCCTGAATTTTCATTAGATGGAATCGGATCACCAATATTTAGTTTTAAAGCAAAAACATTAAAAGATGATTATGGACTTGAAAGATTTAGAATCGGAGTTGGTAACTCCACAGATTACAACAATTTTACGATAATATCAGAGGGTGCTTATTTAGAAGCCCCAACAGAGTGGACAACTTATGAGTTTGATTTAACTGAGTTTGATGGGCAAAATATAAGAATAGCTATTAACTATGTAGGGAATGATTCATTTGTTTTTCAAACAGATGCATTCAAAGTTGAAGGAACTCTTGGACTAGGTCAAAATGAAATATTAAATTTTGAATATTTTTATAACCCAATTAATGATATACTTAATTTAAAATCAGACGAAGTTCTAAGAAATTTTAAAATCTATAATAGTATCGGGCAATTGGTGCTAGAACAAAATATTAACAGCACCGTCTATTCTACTAATCTTAATATGTTGTCAACTTCTATTTACTTTATCAAGGTTGAAGGGAAAAATGGAATAAAATCCTTTAAACTACGAGTAAGATAATTTAGATGGCACATAGATAATTTTTTTATCTGTAAAATAGTCATCATTAATAATTTCTGAAATTGGTATTATTTTTTTGGTGGTTAATACAGAGATTTCATTCTGAACATCACCCCCTTTTAATGCAATAATTCCATTTTCAATATCATTATTAGATTTTAGATTAAAACTATTTTCAGACCAATCAATAATTTTATTCATTTTAGCTACGGCACGAGTAACTAAAAAATCAAATTTTAAATCCAATTTTTCTGCTCTTGACCAATGAGTCGTAACATTATTCAACCCTAGCTCTTTTGAAACCTGGTCAACAACCAATATTTTCTTTTTTATACTATCTACTAAATTAAATTTACAGTTAGGAAATAATATAGCTAATGGAATACCTGGAAATCCGCCTCCGGTACCAAGATCTAGTATTGTGGTTCCTTCCTTAAATTCAATAAATTTTGCAATACTCAAGGAATGAAGAACGTGTCTTAAGTTTATATTTTCTATATCTTTTCTCGAAATAACATTGATTTTATTATTCCAATTTGTATAAATAGATTTTAATTTAGAAAATTGTTCAATTTGATCCTGGGTCAAGTTTGGAAAATACTCTAAAATTAATTCCATAGATAAATTTATTTAACAAAAGTATAATATTGTAAACAATAATTTTAATAATTCCTTTAAAGGGATTATTTTTAGATACCAATTTATTTATATGCACCAATATTTATCAGATAGAGTAAAAAACTTGGCAACTTCGCAAACTCTAGCAATGGCTGCAAAAGCAAGAGAACTAAAATCATTAGGAAAAGATGTTATCGGACTAAGTTTAGGAGAACCCGATTTTAACACACCTGATTTTATTAAGAATGCTGCGAAAAAAGCAATTGACCAAAATTATAATTCTTACACCCCTGTTGACGGTTATGGAGATCTTAAGGATGCCATTATAACCAAATTTAAAAGAGATAATAATTTAAATTATGAGTCTTCTGATATAGTAGTTTCAACAGGAGCGAAGCAAGCATTATATAATATTGCATCCGTATTAATTAATCCTGGTGATGAAGTAATACTACCTTGTCCTTATTGGGTAAGTTATTCTGATATTATTAAACTTAAAGGTGGGATTCCGGTTGAAATTAAAACAAGTATTGAGGATAATTTCAAAATGACAGGAGAACAACTTCTAAATTCAATCACCGAAAAAACAAAAATGGTATGGTTTAGTTCCCCTTGTAATCCAAGCGGATCTGTTTACGATAAAGATGAATTAAAGGAAATAGTAAACGTTTTAGATGCTCATAAAAATATATTTGTTATCTCTGATGAAATATATGAACATATAAATTATAAAGGAGGTCATGTTAGTATTGGATCTTTTGATAAAATTAAAGACCGAACCATCACTGTAAACGGAGTTTCAAAGGCTTTTGCTATGACCGGTTGGAGAATTGGATATATCGGAGCTCCCCATTGGATAGCCAGGGCCTGTAATAAAGTACAAGGTCAAGTTACCAGTGGAGCAAATTGTATTGCCCAAAGAGCTGTAATTACAGCTCTTAATGAAAACCCTGACAAAATTGAATACATGGTTAAAGAATTTGAATCAAGAAGAGATTTAATTTTAGACCTTTTAAATAATATTCCTGGGTTTCAATGTAATGTTCCTGACGGAGCATTTTATGTGTTTCCCGATATTTCTCATTACTTTGGAAAAGAAATCCATGGTGTTAAAATTAAAAATGCCTCTGACATGTCAATGTTTTTATTAGAAAAGGCTTTAGTAGCTACTGTAACTGGTGATGCTTTTGGAAATCCAAATTGTATTAGAATATCGTATGCTGCATCCAAAGAAAAAATAATAGAGGCTGTAGAAAGAATAAAAAATTTATTAGTCTAAAAATTACCTATTCCTCCAAAAATATGGAGTGAAAATTATAAGAACGGTAAATAATTCTAATCTTCCAAGTAGCATCAGAAAAGAAGACCACCATTTAGCTAGCATTGGCAATTCTGAAAAAGTATTTAACGGCCCATAGGAGCCTATTGATGGTCCTACGTTTCCAAGACTAGATGCAGAGACACCCAACGCAGACTCAAAATCTAATCCTAATAAAGCAAAAACTAATGTCCCCACAATAAAGGAAAGGATATAGACTATGAAGAAACCTAATATGTTATAAGTAATTTCATTTGCAACTGATGATGTATTGTATCTTAACGGAATAATTGCATGAGGATGTAAGATTTTTCTAAACTGTAAAATACCATTTTTAATAATTAACAAATGGCGCATTATTTTAAATCCACCAGATGTACTACCAGCAGATCCACCCAAAAACATCATTCCAAAAAATAATAGTAAAATTAAAGGGGTCCAAGAAGTATAATCAGCTGTCACAAACCCAGTTGTGGTAATAATTGAAACAACTTGAAACAAAGAATGTCTAAAAACACCTTCTATTCTTTGAATTTGTGAATCAAAATTTCCTAAAAAGTCCGTATTAAAATAAACAACCAGGGCAACAGACATGGTAAAACCAATTATTAGGTAAGAATAGACTTTAAACTCTTCGTCATTATATATCTTTCTAAAATTAAATTTAAATCCAAAATAGCTAAGAATAAAATTTGTACCGGCTATAAACATGAAAAATATAACTATGTATTGTATAAGCGGATTTGAATTCCAATATGCTAAACTTTCATTTTTTGTGGAAAATCCACCAGAAGCAATATTACTCATTGAGTGATTTATCGCATCAAAAAATGACATTCCGGCTAACTTTAAACAGATAGTTTCAATCAATGTGTATGAAACATAAATTAACCAAAGTCTCTTTGCTGTGTCAGTGATTCTTGGATGTAGTTTATCAGTGCTTGGACCAGGGGATTCTGCACTGAAAAGTTGCATTCCACCAATCCCAAGTAAGGGTAGAATAGCAATAGCAAAAACAATCATTCCCATTCCGCCTAGCCAGTGAGTTATACTTCTCCAAAATAATATTCCCTCAGGTAATATTTCAACATCATTTATTATTGTCGCACCAGTTGCGGTAAAACCAGATGTAGTTTCAAAAAAAATATTCGAGAAACCTTCGATTGTTCCTGTAAAAATATAAGGAATAGTTCCTGTGAATATCATTACTAACCAACCAAGTACAACGACTAAATACCCTTCTCTTTTATTTATCTGTTTATCATGGTTTTTATTTAGTAAAAGCATGATTATTCCTATTACTGTTACCACTAATCCAGACATTAACAAACTGTTTGTTATACCATCTTGATATATGTAACTTAATAAAGCCGTGAGAAACATAAAACCTCCGTTGATAAGAAGCAGAAATCCTAAAAAATAAATAATAATCTTAGTATTAATTTTCATAGTCAGATTAGAAGAATTTTTCAATTTTATTTATAGAATCGTTTAAACAACAGACAACGATCCTGTCTTCAGATAATATTTTAAAATCTCCCAAAACAATATATCCTTTACCCTCTCTAATAACGCCTGCGATAATTGCACATCTTGGAAAATCAAGTTCTTTTATGATTTTATTACAAACTTTAGAGTCTTCATTAACAACAAATTCTAATAATTCTGCATCCATATTATCTAATTGTGATATTGCTACAACCTCAGCCTTATGAACGTGTTTAGAAATTGCATCTGCAGCTAATAATTTCTTATTTATTAGAGTATCAATTCCGCTAATTTGGGTCAATTTGTAATAATCAAGATTATCAACTAGGGCAATTGTCTTTGAAATCCCTTTGGATTTTGCAATTAAGCTAGACATAAAGTTTGTCTCGGAATCACCAGTAACTGCGATAAAAGCATCCATTTGATCTATATTCTCCTCCTCAAGAAGTTCAGAATTAGTACCATCTCCGTATATGACTAAACAATCATTTAAATCCTCTGCCAACTCCTCTGCTCTATCCTTATTACTTTCAACTAATTTGATATTAATATTATTTTCTGCCAAATCCTCTGCAACTTTCTTCCCAACTCTACCCCCACCCAGAATCATAACATTCTTAATCACACCATTATTTTGACCCGATAGCTTAAGTAATTCTTCTTCACCTCCAGGCTCTGTCATAAAAACTATGTGATCTCCAGAGTGAAATACAGTATCACCTCTGGGAATAATAGTCTTGTCATCTCTTTTTATAGAAATCGGGAAAAAATGGGTCTCCGGGAATATTTCAGCAGCATCAACTACTGTTTTACCTACAAATGTAAATGTATGAGTAGCACTTAGACCTAAAGTGATAAGAGCTCCGTCATCAAATTCAAAGGGATCTGTAAATTCAGCTCTGTTAATAACCATATTTATCTCCTTTGAAGTTAAGATTTCAGGAGAAATAAGCTCACTTATGCCTAACTCTGAAAAATTAACATTTTCGTTCTCAATGAGTTCAGGGTTAGATATCCTGGCAATTGTTTTTTTTGCTCCTAATTGTTTAGCCAAATAACAAGCTGTTAAATTTACAGATTCAGAGGCGGTAACTCCGACAAATAAATCTGATTCAGAAATATTGGCTTTATTTAAAATTGAAATTGAGGTACAATCTCCTTCAACAACTTTAATATCCAATTGACTATTAGGGAAAGTTAGTTTTTCATCATTAGAATCAATCAAGGTAATCTCTTGAGATTCGTATGATAATAATTTTGCTAAATGGGACCCAACCTCGCCGGATCCAGCAATTATTATTTTCATTGTTATAACAATTATTATAAACAAATATAAATTATTTTACCTAATTCAATAAGTTTTACATGATTTCGTGATGGACAATAAAGTTGTATTTAATGGGTTATTTTATAATTGGTAGTGATAAATTGAATATCGATATTTGTAACAGAATGAAGAAAATAGTTTTCCTTTTAATACTTTTTTTTGTAATCGAAAATTGCCATGCACAATTGTTTTCTAAAAAAAGGGTTTTGAATAATGAAAATTTTGATAAACCAGCTTTATCATGGGGTTATTTTTTGGGAATGAATAACTACGACTATAATTTTGATTATGTTTCTGACACATATGATATTCAAACCGAAAAAACATTTGGATTTAACGTTGGATTGATCGGTAACCTTAGGATATCAGATTATTTTGATCTTAGATTTGAGCCTGGTCTGGTAATGTCAAACAGAAATTTACTTTATAACCCTCTAAGTTTTAATCAAACTGATTTTCTGGAAAACATACACAAAAGAGAAATTAAATCAACATATATTCACTTTCCCTTAATTTTAAAGGTATCAGCAAAAAGATTAAATAATTTTAAACCCTACTTGTTAGCGGGAATCTCTACAGCTATAAATCTTTCAAGCAAAGAAAACAGTGTTAATGATAATAGTTTGGGGCAGTTTAGGACGAAAAAAAACGTTTTCTTTTACGAAGTGGGTTTTGGGATTGATTTATACTTAGAGTGGTTTAAATTTAGTCCAAGCATCAGGGGAGTATTTGCGATAACTGATGAACATGTTCCCGATAATGATATTGTTAGTCCGTGGACTAATAATATTGAATTCATGAAAACCAGTGGGATTTTAATAAACTTTACTTTTCAATAATTTTATTTTTCAACTCAGCAAGAACAATAGCAACAGAATTGGCTAAATTCAAACTATCAATATTTTGATTATATCTAGGAATGGTTATTTTTTCGTTAATCTTTTTTGATAATCTATCACTAAATCCATCCGATTCACTACCAAAAAATATTATTTGATTAGAATGGAATTTATATTCATTGATATTTTTACCATTCATATCAGCAGCAACCATGTTAAACTTATTTTGCGCAATTAAATTGTCAAAATCTAGATAGGAAATATTTACCCTGGAAATTGAACCCATTGATGCTTGAATGGTTTTAGGATTAAAACAATCTACACTATTTGTAGTACATAGTAAATCTTTTATTCCAAACCAATCGCAAAGTCTTATAATGGTTCCAAGATTACCTGGATCATTTATTTCTTCTAAAGCAACAACATTTTTACTAAAGTCAATATCCTCTGAAACAGGAATTTTAAATAGCCCCAACACCTTGTTTGGTGTCTTCAGATTCGATATCTGTTTTAACTCTTGATTTTTTATGATTGAGTAATTCTCTGAAAAACTGTATTTATCTTCTGTACTAAATAAATGATAGAGTCTCAGATTAGAATTTAGTAATTCTTCTATGATTTTATCTCCTTCAGCGATAAATAAATTATGCTTAATTCTATTTTTCTTTATTCTTAAAGACCTGATTAATTTTATCTGATTTTTAGTAATCATATTGTTTGTTATTGCTAACTTTACAGTCGCTAAAATTAATGTAAACTAACCGCAAAACATAACTATTCTTTATGAATCATAATATTAAACCAGGCGTTGCTACCGGTGACCAAGTACAAGAAATTTTTAAACTTGCTAAACTTAAGAAATTTGCCTTGCCCGCGGTAAATGTTATCGGATCGAGCAGTATAAACGGAGTTTTAGAAACTGCAAAAAAATTAAATGCCCCTGTTATTATTCAGTTTTCCAATGGTGGCGGTAGTTTTAACGCTGGAAAGGGATTAAGTAATGACGATCAAAAAGCTGCTATCGCTGGATCAATTGCTGGTGCTCATCACGTTCATGAAATGGCCAAAGCTTATGGAGTGCCTGTAATACTTCATACAGATCATTGCGCAAAAAAACTCCTTCCATGGATTGACGGACTTATGGAAGCGAATGAAAAATGTTTCGCTGAAAAAGGACATTCTCTTTTTAGCTCTCATATGATAGATCTTTCCGAAGAACCAATTGAGGAAAATATTGAAATTTGTAAAGAATATTTGAAAAGAATGTCAAAAATAGGAATGACATTAGAAATTGAGTTGGGTATCACTGGAGGAGAAGAGGACGGAGTGGACAATAGCGGAGTGGACGAATCAAAATTATATACTCAACCTGAAGAAGTGGCTTATGCATACGAACAATTAATTCAGGTTAGTGATAAATTTACAGTTGCTGCCGCCTTTGGAAATGTTCATGGTGTTTACAAGCCTGGAAATGTAAAATTAACTCCTAAGATTTTAAAAAATTCACAGGAATTTATTTCTAGTAAATATAATCTTCCCCACAATACTATCGACTTTGTATTTCACGGAGGATCAGGATCCACAGTTGAAGAAATTAGAGAAGCTATTGGTTATGGAGTTATAAAGATGAATATAGACACGGATATGCAGTATGCATTTATGACTGGAATCAGAGACTATTTTTCTGAAAATGAAGGATACTTAAAAGCTCAAATTGGAAATCCTGACGGAGATGATGTTCCAAACAAGAAATACTACGATCCAAGGAAATGGATTAGAGAAGGTGAAAATACCTTTGTTGAAAGGCTTGTTAAAGCTTTTGAGGATTTAAATAATGTAAATACATTATAAATTTTTAGATTTGTTAATCATCTAACAAAGATTTTATGGCTTGGTTTAAAAGGCAGAGCAAAGGAATACAAACTCCAACTGAGAAAAAGAAAGATATACCCAAAGGACTATGGTATAAATCCCCTACTGGAAAAATTGTTGATACCGAAGAATTACAAGATAACTTTTACGTTAGTCCAGAAGATGATTATCATGTTAGAATTGGAAGTAGAGAATACTTTTCAATAATTTTTGACGGTAAATTTAAAGAACTTGATGCAAACCTAACTTCTAAAGATCCTCTTAGGTTTGAGGATAATAAAAAATATACTGACAGATTAAAAGCAGCTAAAAATAAAACAAATCTAAATGACGCAATCAGAACAGCTGTTGGTAAATCAATGGGTAAAGACATTGTAATTGCCTGTATGGACTTTAGCTTTATCGGTGGATCTATGGGTAGTGTAGTAGGTGAAAAGATAGCTAGAGCAATAGATTATTCATTACAAAAGAAAGTTCCAATAATTATTATTTCCAAATCTGGGGGAGCTAGAATGATGGAAGCTGCAATTTCATTAATGCAACTTGCAAAAACATCTGCAAAATTGGCCCAATTGTCTGATGCAAAAATTCCTTATATTTCCCTGTGTACAGATCCTACAACAGGTGGAACAACTGCTTCGTTTGCTATGCTTGGTGATGTAAATATCGGTGAACCAGGAGCTTTAATTGGTTTTGCAGGACCAAGGGTCGTTAAAGACACAACTGGTAAAGATCTTCCAAAAGGTTTTCAAACTGCTGAATTTGTTTTAGACCACGGATTCTTAGACTTTATTTCTCACAGGAAAGATCTCAAGAAAAAAATTAACCTTTATTTAGATTTAATTCTCAATAATCCAATCAGAGAATAAAACTTTTATTTTTCACCCAATCATCTAATTTTTACTATATTTGCGCCGCTGATAACAGCATACATAATAATCATTTAAATAATATTGGAATGTATTTAACAAAAAAACACAAAGAAGATTTATTCAAAAAGCACGGAAAAGATGCTAAGGATACCGGAAGTGCTGAGGGGCAAATTGCCTTATTTACTGACAGAATAAACCATTTAACAGAGCATCTTAAAAGAAATAAGAAAGATTATAACACGGAAAGAGCTTTAGTAAAGCTTGTAGGAAAAAGAAGAGCACTATTAAACTATCTTACTAAAAAAGATGTTTTAAGATATCGTGCAATCGTAAAAGAGTTAGGATTAAGAAAATAACTCATTTCTAAATTTGTTTATAGTTATTCATTGGTAAAAACTACTTCAACACACAATTTTTACTAAAATCAAAAAATAATTATGATACCTAAAACGTATAAAGAAGTAATTGATCTAGGAGACGGAAGATCCATTTCAATTGAAACAGGAAAATTAGCTAAACAGGCTCACGGATCCGTAGTGGTTCAAATGGGAAAATGTATGTTATTATGTACAGTTGTTTCAAATTATAAAAGTGCAAACGTAGATTTCTTACCCCTAACGGTGGATTACAGAGAAAAGTTTGCAGCTGCTGGGAAATATCCTGGTGGATTCTTTAAAAGAGAAGCAAGACCGAGTAGCGATGAAATTTTAACAATGAGACTTGTTGATAGAGTTTTAAGACCTCTATTCCCCAAAGACTACCACAATGAAACACAAGTGATGATTCAGTTAATGTCCCATGATGAGGATGTCATGCCTGACGCCCTGGCTGGACTAGCTGCATCTGCAGCTATTCAACTTAGTGATTTTCCTTTTGAATGTGCTATTTCTGAGGCTAGAGCTGCGAGAATAAACGGAGAGTTTGTCATCAATCCAAGTAGAGCACAGTTAGAAGAAGCAGATATCGACATAATGGTAGGTGCATCTAAAGACTCTGTAATGATGGTTGAAGGTGAAATGGATGAATGTTCAGAAGAAGAAATGATTGAAGCAATCAAATTTGCTCATGAGTTTATTAAAAAACAATGCGAGGCACAGGAGAAATTGGCCAAAGCTTTTGGAAAAAAGGAAACTCGTGAATATGATTTAGCAGATGAAGATGAAGAACTAATGAAAAAAGTCAATGACTTTACTTACAAAAAATGTTACGATGTTGCAAAACAAGGTTTATCGAAAGCAGAAAGAGGTGAAGCATTTGGAGCAATAAAGGACGAATTAATGGAGTCCTTTTCAGAAGAAGAATTAGAAGAAAAAGAAGATTTAATAAAAAAGTATTTTTATAAATCCGAAAAGGAAGCGATCAGAGATCTAACTTTAGAAAAAGGGGTTAGACTAGACGGTAGAAAAACTACAGATATCAGACCTATTTGGTGTGAAGTAGATTATTTACCATCCACTCACGGTTCTTCTTTATTTACAAGAGGAGAAACACAAGCTCTAGCTACGGTTACTCTTGGAACTTCAAGAGAAGCAAATCAGATTGATTCACCTACATATGAAGGGGAAGAAAGATTCTATTTACACTATAACTTCCCTCCTTTCTCAACAGGTGAAGCTAGACCTCTTAGAGGAACTTCCAGACGTGAGATCGGTCATGGTAATCTTGCACAAAGAGCTTTAAAAAGAATGGTTCCTTCTGATTGTCCATATACGGTGAGAGTAGTTAGTGAAGTCCTAGAAAGTAATGGGTCTTCCTCAATGGCTACTGTTTGTTCTGGGACAATGGCATTAATGGATGCTGGAATTCAACTAAAAAAGCCTGTTTCAGGAATTGCTATGGGGTTAATATCTGATGGTAAAAAGCATGCTGTTTTAAGTGATATATTAGGAGATGAAGATCACCTAGGTGATATGGATTTTAAAGTAACTGGAACAGCAGACGGAATTACTGCTTGCCAAATGGATATCAAAATAAAAGGTTTATCCTATGATATTCTAATCGAGGCTTTAACTCAAGCAAAAGACGGAAGATTACACATATTAGAAAAACTTACAGATACAATTAAAGTACCTAATGTGGATGTAAAATCATATGCACCTAAAATGATTACCAGAAGAATTCCAGGTGATTACATTGGAGCATTAATCGGCCCCGGCGGAAAGAATATTCAAGAACTACAGAAAACCAGTGGTTGTAACCTGGTAATTAACGAAGATCCAGATACGGAAGAAGGAATTGTAGAAATTCTAGGAACAGATCAAGATGGAATCGATATGGTGTTATCAAAAATCGAATCTATGTTGTTTAAACCAGAAGTTGGAAGTGTATACGAAGTCAAAGTAATTAAACTATTAGATTTTGGAGCTGTAGTTGAGTATATGGAAGCACCAGGAAATGAAGTTTTACTTCATATAAGTGAACTTGCATGGGAAAAGACAGATAAAGTTACAGATGTAGTTAATATGGGAGACACTTTAGATGTTAAGTATTTTGGAGTTGACCCAAGAACTAGGAAAGATAAAGTTTCAAGAAAAGCTTTATTACCAAAACCAGAAGGTTATGTTGATAAGCCTAGGAAAACTTTTAACAGAAACAATAACAGAAAAGGTTTTAATAAAAAATAAACAATATTTTTGTAAAGTTTGTAAAATGACCTTTCTATATAATTCACTATGAGACAATTAAAAATAACCAAACAGGTAACTAACAGAGAAACAGCCTCACTTGATAAGTATTTGCAAGAAATAGGTAAAGTTGATCTGATTACTGCTGAAGAAGAGGTTGAATTAGCCCAAAGAGTTAAGCAAGGTGACCAACTGGCCCTTGAAAAACTTACAAAAGCTAATTTGCGTTTTGTTGTCTCTGTAGCAAAGCAATATCAAAATCAAGGTCTTACACTTCCTGATTTAATCAATGAAGGAAACCTTGGTTTGATAAAAGCTGCACAAAGGTTTGATGAAACCAGAGGTTTTAAATTTATTTCTTATGCTGTTTGGTGGATTAGACAATCTATATTACAAGCATTAGCGGAACAATCAAGAATTGTTAGACTTCCTTTAAATAAGATTGGATCGATTAATAAAATTAATAAAACATATGCCTTTTTGGAGCAATCTCATGAAAGGCCCCCAAGTGCTGAGGAAATTGCAAATGAATTAGATATGACAATTAATGATGTCAAGGAATCGATGAAAAATTCTGGACGTCACGTTTCAATGGATGCTCCTCTTGTTGAAGGCGAAGATTCTAATTTGTATGATGTACTTAGAAGTGGAGAATCGCCAAATCCTGATAAGGAATTAATTCATGAATCTCTAAGGACTGAAATCGAAAGAGCTTTAGAAACATTAACTCCTAGGGAAGCAGATGTTATTAAACTTTATTTTGGGCTTGGTAACCATCACCCTATGACTTTGGAAGAAATAGGTGAAACATTTGACCTAACAAGAGAAAGAGTTCGTCAAATTAAAGAAAAAGCAATTAGAAGACTAAAACATACTTCCAGAAGTAAAATTTTAAAAACTTACCTTGGCTAAAAATGGGTAATCATCTTATAGCTCCTTCCATACTTTCAGCTGACTTTTCAGATTTAAGATCAGATATTAAAATGGTTAATGAAAGTGAGGCTGACTGGTTTCACATTGATATTATGGATGGTGTATTCGTTCCAAACATTTCATTTGGGATGCCTGTGTTGAAATCAATTAATACTTATGCTACTAAGCCTTTAGACGTACATCTTATGATTGTCAATCCTGAAAAGTATATTGCAAAATTTGCAGAATTAGGAAGTACTATACTTACGGTTCATTATGAAGCATGCCTGAACAATATGCATGAAATAATAAGTAGCATCAAGAAAAACGGAATGAAAGCGGGAATAGCAATTAATCCTGATACTGATGTTAATGTACTAGATGAATTTATTAATCATATTGATTTAGTGATTGTAATGGGGGTATTTCCAGGATTTAGTGGTCAAAGTTTTATTGAAGATACATACAAAAGGTGTAAAAGGGTAAAGGAAATAATAAACCATAATAAATCTGAGTGTAAAATTGAAATTGATGGAGGTGTTACCATTCACAATGCAAAAAAACTAATCGATATGGGTGCGGACGTACTAGTTTCAGGAAGTCATGTATTTAAAGCCCAAAATCCTAAAGAAGTTATCGAAAAGTTAAAAGTAATTTAAGTATCTTAAAACCAGACATTTAAAGACATATTAGTTTCATTTACTCTGTATAATAGCAGACATGCTATTAATAATACCTGACATTTTATTTTTTTTTTATATATTTGACCGTAATTTATTTAAATAAAATGTCTGGATTTTTTTTATATCTTATTTTATTATTATCACCCATAAACTCATTTAACTCTCCAAATTCAAATGAAATTAACGGAAGTTTTGCTTACGAAACTGATATTAAAAAAAATGAGTTATATATAATAAATAGCCAATTAGAGTTTAATACTTATTCTTTGGATAATGGAGTTTTAAAATCTTCAATTCAAATTACCACAAACAAATCAGAAAAACTTGAAAATAAAACTTGGGGTGGTCTATATGACTCCTTTAATTTAACCCCAAGTGTTTTAAATGGACTACTAAGGGATCTAACTCTAAAAAAGGTAAACGGAAGATTCTTTCTGTTTCACGATGGAGGAGGATTGATTATAGAAATTTTAGGTGAAAATCTAGTTAGAAAAGATAATAGCTTCCCTTTTATGAATAAGTTTTTTGGGGATTTTAGAAGTTATGATAAAAAAATATATCATTTTGGAGGATATGGGTTATTCAGATCAAATAACGCTTTATTATTATTTGATGAAGGAAATTCAAATCAGTGGGATGAAGTGACATTCAAAAATGGTATTCCTGATGAAATAATTGATGGGATAGCCAGCTTTTCTTCATTATTAATCGATTCTGACTATTATATAATCGGAGGAAATAGTTCAATAAATAATGACCGATTCTTTAACGAATCTATATTAAAATTTAATTTCAATAATTATGAGTGGTCTAATTTGGGTGATATTAATTTAGATTTATCTAATAACCCTGTGATAATAGCTGCAGAAACATGTTTTTATGTTTTTGACTCAGATTTTTATTATGAAATTTCGATTTCTAAAGGAAAAATAGTTAGATACAATTATAAAAAAGAGTTTAATATTCAGTCGATCGGAAGTAAATATCCCTTCAACAAAGAAAACAAAACATTTGTTTCTATAAACCGGAGGGGTAAAGAATTTGGTGTAATCAATATGCATAGATTAGATGATAAGTATATTCATACTTTTAAACCCCACAATGGAAAAACTGAAACTTATTTACTTAATAAATACAAGCTGACTAATATCATAGATTTATCATCAGAAAAAGTAATGCCACTTTATAAAATTGAACAATCAAGGAATCAGTTTTTCATACCAATACTAATAGTTATTAGTATTTTGATTATAAATGTATTATACAGAGGGTTTAGAAAAGAAAAAGTATCCATTCCAGCTAAATTATATTCTTTTGAAAATGACGTGCTTTTATTTTTAAATACTAAAATTAATCTGGAAAATAATTCTCTTGAAATTATAAAAATGCTGCATGAAAAAGATTCAATTACTAGTAATGAAATAGTGGCAAGATTAGTTGATAATGGATTATCCTATGATTATGCTTCAAAAGTAAAAAATAAGATCATAGAATCTTTAAATGAAAAATTTGAATTTATTACGGGCTCAACTAACCAATTTATAAATATTGCTAAAAGTCCTCAAGATAAAAGAATACAGATATTAAGTATTCTAAGAGATTAGTCTTTTACTTCTTATATTTAAAAATTCAAAGAAGACTAGCCAAAATATATTAATTAGTATGTAAATCCCGGTTAGTTCTACTGAATTAAAAATCGGCTCTATAAGAAAAATTCCAACACAAATAAAGCCGTTTATAAAAGTTAAAGATAAAGAGGTTCTCAAGTGAGTAAAACCGTTATTTAAAAGAATATGGTGCAAATGATTGTTATCTGCACTAAATGGTGAAGTCTTATTTTTTATTCTGACAAACATTACTCTTAAAGTATCGATGACAGGAACACTTATAAGTGATATGGCTATAACAGGGATATTTTCAAGTTTTATAGAGAAAACCTGAACAATTTTAGCATTTGGAGCCGAAGTTATATAAGTAATCAAAAAAGTTGAAATCCAAAAACCTATAAAAAGTGAACCTGCATCACCAATAAATAATTTTTTTCCTTTTGAAAAATTATATCTAATAAATATGATGGCGCTTGCAATTAATATTATTGCAATAGAGGTCAAGGTATAATATTCATTGATATGATTTATTTCAAATGAAGAAATAAAAAAGAAAATCGAAAAAATTGCTAAGTACCCGTCAATTCCATCAGTTAAATTAATAGCATTCATTATCGACAAGTAAACAAATGAGGTAAATATAAGACCAGGTATAAATCCGATAGAATAAATACCCAAGAATCCATTCAAGTTTTGAATTATTGTAATGGTACTATTAGAGTATAAGAGCATTAAAATTAAAAAGGTTAATATTATATATTTCTGAAATGCAGATATATCTGTAAAATCATCATAAAATCCAAGAACAGAGACTAGTATCGAGGTTGCTATAACAGAGCTGAAATCGGAAAACTCCGTAAAATCTAAATCATTTAAAACTAAGGCAGCAACCATAATTACTGCAGCAAAAACAACTCCCCCACCTGTAAATACTTGTCCTTTGTGAGAGGCTCTAGCGCTTTGGGCTTTAACCAGCTTGAATCTCTTGGCAAAACCAATATATCTACTGAAAATAAATCGTGAAAGAAAAAGTGTAAGGACAAACACACCTAAATAATAAAAAATGTAAGTATATTCTAAATTCATAACTATGCCAAATTTATGA
>CABWYN010000019.1 GCA_902509675.1 uncultured Bacteroidota bacterium
CTTCTTTCATAAGTTATTTTTTAGGTGCTGAGTCTATTAACTTCAATGAAATTTTATTACTTACTGTTGGAGGAGTTTTAATAGTTGGTTCATCAAATATTTTCAATCAAATTATCGAGAAAGACTTAGACAAGTTGATGAAAAGGACTAAAAATCGTCCTTTACCAAAAAATAAAATCACAAAAAATACAGCATTATTCCTAGCAATCGCAAGTGCCTTTATTGGGATTAGCTTTATGTACTTAATAAATATAAAAGTGGCCATACTAGCTGCAGTCTCTTTATTCTTGTACACAGCCGTATATACACCCATGAAACTTGTTAGTCCTCTTGCTGTTTTTGTGGGGGCAATCCCTGGAGCTTTTCCCTTCATGATTGGCTGGGTAGCTGCCACAAACAATATAGGAATCGAAGCAATTACCCTGTTTTTAATGCAGTTCTTTTGGCAATTCCCGCACTTTTGGGCCATTGGTTGGTTTCAGAGTAATGACTACGAAAAAGCAGGTTTTAAAATGTTACCTACAGGTAGAAAAGACAAATCAACTTCAGCTCAAATATTATTTTATTCAATTTGGGCCGTAATAATCACGGTTATTCCATTTTTTGGGGTCACTGGAGATTTAAAATTAAGTTTACTGGGTCTGATTACTGTGATTATTTTGGGTGCAATTTTGATTTATAAATCATATGTGCTTTTTTTAGATGGTAAAAATGAAAATGCAAATAAGCTAATGTTGACCAGTATTATTTATTTGACATTTGTTCAATTAACCTTTTTGTTTGATAAAATATTTTAGATATGACTTCATTAATGGATAAAAAAAATAAAGCTTTAAAAATGATGCTGGGGTTTGGAATCGGATCATTATTTATGACTTTCGCGGGTCTTACAAGTGCTTTTATTGTTAGTAAAAACAGAGAAGATTGGATTTCAAATTTTCAGTTACCTGATGCATTTTATTATAGTTTAGTTGTAATTATCATGAGCAGTATATGTCTGTTTATTGCAAGAAGACTTTTAATTAAAGATAAAATTAAAAATGTTTCAATTCTTATATTAGTTACGATCGTACTGGGTATTATTTTTACAATACTCCAGTTTTTTGGGTTTAACGAAATTGTTGAAAATGGTTATCATTTTACTGGACCAACAAGTAGTATAAACAGTTCTTTTGTTTTTTTTAATAGCTTTTGTTCATGTTTTACATGTCATAGTTGCTTTAATTGCTTTAATTGTCGTTTTCATAAAAAATTTAAATGGATCTTATAATAGCACAGATTTTACGGGCTTTGAACTAGCTTCAATATTTTGGCATTTTGTAGATTTTTTATGGATATACTTGTTTATATTTTTGGTTTTCTTCGGTTAAAATAATTACTTTTGTAACTCTATAAATTAAACTATGGCAACTACTACAAAAACTACTTCAAATGACAAGCTTTGGGGTGGGGGAAATAAGCCTTTGAACGCATCATATGGAAAAATGATGATGTGGTTTTTTATCGTTTCTGATGCATTGACTTTTTCAGGATTTATTGTTTCTTATGGATTTGCCAGATTCAAGTTTGCTGATTCATGGCCAATTGCTGATGAGGTTTTTACACACGTTCCATTTGTTCATGGGCAAGAGTTACCAATGATATATGTGGCCTTTATGACATTTGTATTAATTATGTCATCGGTTACTATGGTTATTGCCGTTGATGCAGGGCATAAAATGCAAAAAGCAAAAGTTACATTCTATATGTTTCTAACTATCATTGGAGGAATAATTTTCGTAGGATCTCAGGCCTGGGAATGGGCAACGTTCATAAAGGGAGATTATGGTGCTGTAAAAACTAAAGGAGGAAATATTCTACAATTCCTTGATGCAGAAACATCCAAAAGAGTTGCTGTTGAAGATTTTGCATTTGAATTTTCAAACTTCAGAGATCAACATCAGGGATATAATGGGATATGGTACCAGGATGAGGGTACTTTACCCACTTTTGATATTGAAGAGGTTATTGAAGGTTTTGAAGCTAACCCAAATATATTAGTGAGAAAACAAATATTGGATGAAAATGGGCATAAGACTATTCTTACAAGAGATGAATCTTTAAGAGTTTTAAAAGAAACAGGGGTTTCTGTTGTGAATGGAGCAAACTTATACGAAAATGAATATGGTGTTCCATTATTTGCTAATTTCTTTTTCTTTATTACTGGTTTCCATGGGTTCCATGTTTTTTCAGGTATTGTTTTAAATATTATAATTTTCTTCAATGTAATTATTGGAACTTACGAAAAGAGAAAAAGTTATGAAATGGTTGAAAAAGTTGGTCTTTATTGGCATTTTGTTGATTTGGTATGGGTTTTTGTTTTTACATTCTTTTATTTAGTATAATACTATGGCTGAACACGCACACAAGTTAGAAATATTTAGAGGTTTAATTAAATTTAAATCGAATACGCAAAAAATCATCGGAGTTCTTATTTTACTTTCGGTTGTTACATTAGTTGAGGTTGTATTGGGAATTTATAAACCCGAAGTTTTAAACCAATCTTTTGCAAATCTTAAATTACTTAACTGGATATTTATAATTCTTACAATTGTTAAAGCTTATTATATTACTTGGGATTTTATGCACATGCGTGATGAGACCTCAATTCTTAGAAGGGTAGTTGTTTGGACAGCAGTCTTTCTTATACTTTATTTATCATTTATACTAATCCAAGAAGCAGGTTATATTTTTGATGAATTTGATGATCCTTCAAATTATATTAAAACTGATTTTTAATTTTATTTAAATAGTGATTAATAGATTCTACAGAAAATGGTTCATTCTGGCAATCCTTTTTTTATTGCCAGTAATTTTTTTGTTATTTCTTTACCCTTCTACCCATAATTACAACAGCCTGGACATTGTAAACGAAAATATTACAGAAATAGACTCGGTGATATTCATTAATGAAAATACTACAAGACTATCTGGGAATATTACCGTTTTATCTTTTCTTGGAAATAATCCTATGAAAAATATAACTAGTGCTTTAAATTTAAAAGAGCTTGTCTATGATAAATTTAAAGGCTTTAAAAGGTTTCAAATTGTATCTATTGGAGGTGAAAATTCTAAGTCAGCATTAGAAAATGTAAGAAAAGAATTATTAAAAACTGACGAGCTAAAATATTGGTACTTTGCCTACGCAGAATCTTCTTTGATAAATGAAATTTACAACTCTTTTAGATCTGATCATAATTTGGATAGTTCTAACTACACTAATAGAGTTTTCATTATCGACAAAGTATTAAATCAAAGGGGAAGGATTGATGATAGAGACGATGATCAAAAAGAAAAAAATTTAAAGTTATTTGGCTTATATTCTTACAATTCAATTTTGGTATCCCAGATAAAAGGAAAAATGAATGACGATATTCGAATTTTATTTACAGAGTATAGACAAAAAAGAAAGGGGAATTTTAATTCTAACATAAGAAGAATAAGTAATTTGGACGGAAACGATGAGTAAGAAAAAAAATATTATAATAGTATTGATATTATTAATTTTTGGTTTTGTTTTTGTACCAAGAATAATTGATCGAATTAAAAATAACGATATTTCTCGTAGTGAAAGCCGAAGCTTAAAACTTGATAATTTTGAAAAGAATACTGAGCCCCTTCCTTATTTGCTTGTCAATAACGAAAAGAAAAAGGTTCCAAATTTTCAATTTACCAATCAAAATGATAAACTAATTTCAAATAGTGATTATCTTGGAAAAGTATATGTTGTTGAGTTTTTTTTCACCACATGTACAACCATTTGTCCGGTCATGAATACTAATCTTGTACATGTTCAAAATAGTTTCACATCTTTTCCAGACTTTGGAATTGCATCTTTTACAATTAATCCAGAGTTTGATACATCTGAGGTGTTAAAAATGTATGCTAAGGAAAACGGTATCACTAACCCTAACTGGAATCTTATGACTGGTGAAAGAAGAGATATATATAAACTCGCAAATGATGGCTTTAATTTGTATACCGCTGCAAGTCCTGATTTTGTAGATGGATTTGAACACTCTGGTTATTTTGCAATAATAGATAAAGAGGGTTATATTAGATCAAGAATAGACCGATTTGGTAATCCAAAAATATATTATAAAGGGTCTGTAAATTTCGATGAAAAATTAGATAAAAACGGTGAGGCAGAAGAAATTACCTTATTAAAAGAGGATCTATTAAAGTTATTAAGTGAATAAAATGGATACAAGTAATATCAAATTATACAATAGACTCACAGTACTGGTTTCAGTATTAGTGCCTGTTGTAGTAGCACTTTTACTTTTCCTAAAATGGGATGCTGATAAATTAATATTTGATCTTAGATCGCCTAATTTTGAACCAATAATACTAGCTGATAATTTACCGCTAGCAAAACCTTTAAAATTTTTACCCCCGATTTATGCTACCATTAACGGTATCACTGCTGTTGTCTTGGTTATGGCTGTTTATTTTATCAAGCAAGGTAAAAGGATTATTCATGAAAATTTGATCAAATTGTGTATCGGTCTTTCTCTTTGTTTCTTGGTAATGTATATAGCATATCATGTGACTAGTGATCCAACAAAATTTGAAGGTGAGGGCATCATAAAATATATTTATTATTTTATTTTAATTTCCCACATATTATTATCAATCACAGTTATTCCTTTTGTTCTTATTTCATATGTTAGAGCCATAACAAATGATTTTGAAAGACATAAAAAAATTGCTAAAATAACTTTTCCTATTTGGTTATATGTAGCAGTAACTGGAGTTATAGTTTACTTAATGATTTCTCCCTATTACGTTTAATTATGAAAAATAAGATACTTACTTCTGTTTTTTTTATTTTTCTATCAATTCCTAGTTTTTCACAATGTGCAATGTGTAGAGCTGTACTAGAAAGTAGTGAAAATGATGGTATGGCAGAGGGAATAAATAACGGAATTATGTATCTCGCATTTTTACCTTATTTGATAGTTTTCTTCATGATATTTTTCGTTTATAAAAAATTTAAAAAATAAACGTTAACAATCTCTAATCTCCTTTTAACAACTAATTAACATCGTTTTACTGAGTTTTTCTTAACCTTTGCCATAGAAAACAAAAGAAGTAAATGCTTAAAATAAACAACCTCCACAAGTCTTATAAAATGGGAGACTCAAGTCTTCATGTTCTCAAGGGAATTGATCTTCATGTTGACAAAGGTGAAATGGTGGCAATTATGGGGTCCTCAGGATCTGGAAAATCAACATTGCTTAATATAATAGGAATCTTAGATGAACTCGATTCTGGTGAATATACATTAGACGATATTGAAATAAAAGATTTAACCGAAAAGAAAGCAGCTCAGTACAGAAATAAGTTCTTGGGCTTTGTTTTTCAATCTTTTAATTTGATAAACTTTAAAAACGCACTTGAAAATGTTGCCCTGCCGCTATATTATCAGGGACAAAAAAGAAAGGAAAGACAAGAAAAAGCCATGTTTCATTTAGAAAAAGTTGGTCTTTCAGACTGGTCAACTCATTTACCCAATGAACTTTCTGGAGGTCAAAAACAAAGGGTAGCAATAGCTAGAGCATTAGCAGCAGAGCCAAAATTATTATTAGCAGATGAACCAACAGGTGCATTAGATTCAGCAACATCTCATGAAATTATGCAATTCCTTCAACAATTAAATGACGAAGGAAAGACCATTCTAATCGTTACTCACGAGGAAGATATTTCATTGATGTGCAAAAGAATAGTGAGATTAAAGGATGGAGTCATAATGGAAGATAAAAAAATTAAACAAAATAGATTATAATAATGATTGATCTAGGCCTATTTAGGGAGGTATTTCAAAGTTTAAATAAAAACAAGCTCAGAACTCTATTGTCTGGATTTACTGTTGCATTTGCTATCATGTTATTTACCATTTTATTTGGCATAGCTAATGGCTTTCAGAACACATTCAATAACGAATTTAACGGAGATGCAAATAATTCAATATTCATTTATTCTGGCCGTACCTCCAAAGCTGTTGAAGGATATCAGATAGGCAGAAGAATTCGTTTTGATAATGAACTATATAATACCATTAAAGATGAGTTTAGCGATGATATTGAGTTTATAACAGGAAGAGTTTATAAAAATGTCACGGCTAGTTTTGGAACAGAAAAAAGTAATTATTCGGTCAGAGCTGTTAATCCAGAACATCAATTTATTGAAAAATCGGAAATGAAATTTGGAAGATTCATAAATCCTCTTGACATTAAAAATAATACTAAGAATATCGTAATTGGAAATTTGGTAGTTGAAGACTTATTCGGAGAAATAGATCCGATTGGAAAATACCTTGATCTTAATAAGATAAAGTTTAAGATAGTTGGTGTTTTTGTTGAAAGAACTGAGGGTTCAGACAGCAATGAAGCAAGAGTAATATATATGCCCATCTCAACCGCTCAAAAAATTTATGGTAATAATGACTATGTAGATCAAATTAATTTAACCTATAACCAAGATCTTTCAGAAGAGCAGGCAATTGCTTTTGGAAATAAAGTAGTTGATAAAATTAAGGATGTGTTCTTTGTTGCAAAAAATGATCAATCTGCAGTTCGTGCAAGAAATAGGGCAAGAGAAAATCAAGAAATAACCCAATTTAACGGAGTATTAGCAATACTAGTTTTGATTATTGGTATGGGTACTTTAGTGGCAGGAGTCGTTGGTATAAGTAATATTATGATTTTTATCGTAAAAGAAAGAACAAAAGAAATTGGTATAAGAAAAGCGCTTGGGGCTCCACCCAACTCAATTATCTTGATCATAATTTTAGAATCTATTTTTGTTACGGCAATTTCCGGATATGCTGGGTTATTAATTGGAGGAGCAGTTTTGAATAGTTTTGATCTTGAGGATTATTGGATTACAGATCCTGGAGTTAGTACATCTCTGGTTTTCGCAGCAACAATTACGTTAGTAGTAGCTGGAACTCTCGCAGGATATATTCCTGCTAAAAGAGCGGCAAGTATTAAACCCATAGTAGCATTAAGAGACGAATAATATGTTTAAATTTTTAGTTGATAAAGACACTTGGCAAGAACTAAGGGAAAGCTTAACAAAGAATAAGCTAAGAACTATTATTACAATGATCGGAGTATGGTGGGGAATATTATTATTAATAGGTCTTCTAGGTTCGGCAAAAGGAATTGAAAATAAATTTAGTGTTCAATTTGGTGATTATGCAACCAACAGCGTTTTTATTTGGGGACAGTCGACAAGTATGGCATTTAAGGGATATCAAGAAGGACGCAGACCTAGACTTAAATTTTCCCACCTAGAAAAAATAAAAAACCGGGTAAAAGGTATAAAGTTTCTTTTGCCAAGAACTTCTAAAGATGTTCAGGTTGTAAGAGGTGTTCAGTATGATAATTTTGGTCTTTCAGGTGATTTCCCCCTCCTTGATAAAATTCAAAAGAAGAACCTATTAAGTGGTAGGTTTATCAATCAATTAGATGTAGATGAGAGTAAAAAAGTTGCCGTAATTTCTGATGATGTTTACAAGCAATTATTTGAATTAGAGGAAGAAGCTATTGGTGAATTTATTAAAATTAACGAAATCAGTTACAAAGTTATTGGAGTTTTTGAACAAGGAGATTTTGATTTTGGCGGAGAATTACATATTCCTTTTACAACTTTTCGAGATGTTTATAATCAAGGTGATAATATTGGTTGGATTACCGTTACCGGGGAAGACGGATATAATATTAGACAGATAGAAAATGATGTAAAGTTGGTATTAAAAAATTTAACTTATGTACATCCAGATGACAATCGTGCTTTTGGAAGTTTTAATCTTGGGGAACTATTTGAACGATTTGAAGGTTTTCTGATGGGAATGCAATTTTTAACCTGGTTTGTAGGAATTGCTACGTTAATAGCAGGTGTATTTGCAATTGGAAACATATTACTTATCACGGTTAAAGAGAGAACCAAAGAAATTGGAATCAGAAGAGCTATTGGAGCAACTCCTTTTGAGATAAAAAGACAGATCGTCTTAGAATCAATTTTTTTAACTATAATCGCTGGAATTTTTGGAATTATCAGTGGAGGTTGGATACTGATCGCTATGGACTCTGCTTTTGGAAGTGGTCCTGATTCAGTTTTAATAAATGCATCTGTACCTATAATCGTTGTTTTTATCTCGGTTATTATATTAGTTGTTTTTGGAACCTTAATTGGGTTGATTCCTGCAAATAGAGCCACAAGTATCAAACCGATTGATGCTTTAAGAGAAGAATAAATAAAATTAAATATTAGATAAATGAAAAATCAAGTTAAGTATGTAGTTTTAATCCTAATAATAGGATCATTATTATACGTTTTAAATTATTTCAAAAATGCAAATTCAGCTTCAATAATTGACTATGAAACAGAGCTGCCCTTTTATACTTCAATCGAAAAAGAAGTTGTAGCAACCGGTAAGTTAAATCCTGAAGATGAAATTCAACTTAAACCTCAGGTCAGCGGAATTATTGATAAAATTTATGTTGAAGAAGGAGATGTTGTAATGAGAGGTGATTTAATTGCTAATATAAGGGTTGTCCCTAATGAACAAGCTCTTATAAGTGCCCGAAGTAGAATTAATTCTGCTAAACTTTCATATGATAATGCTGAGAAATTATTTGAGAGAAGTGAAAAATTATTTGAAAAGGGAGTTATTTCTAAACAGGATTTTGAAAATAGTCAATTATCAATGGATCAAAATAAAGAATCTCTCAGACAAGCTGAAAATGATTTTAAGATTATAAAAAAAGGAACTTTAACCGGGGGAAGTACTGCTAACACAAATGTTTTAGCTCAAATTTCGGGTACAATTTTAGAGATCCCTGTAAGGGAAGGCGATCAAGTTGTTGAAAGTAATACATTTAATGCTGGAATTACTATAGCAACTGTAGCTGATATGACTAAGATGATTTTTGAAGGTCAAGTTGACGAAACTGAAGTTTCAAAACTTGAAGAAGGTGCCGAGATTAAAGTAATACTTGGAGCACTAGAAAAAGATGAGTTTGACGCAAGATTGACTTTTGTAGCACCTAAAGGTATAGAACTAGGTGGTGCTGTTCAATTCAAAATTAAAGCGGATGTAAATATTCCTCAGAGTGTAAATGTTAGAGCCGGTTACAGCGCGAATGCGATTATGTCTATTGGACAAAAAGAAAATATTCTTTGTATAAATGAATCATTACTTCAATTTAATCGAATCACTGATAAACCTTATGTAGATATATTGAATGAAGACGGTTCTTTTGTCAGTAAAGATGTTGAGGTAGGAATTTCTGACGGTATAAATGTTGAAATACTTAAAGGAATCAATGAAGGTGATAAGATTAAAGTGTGGAATTCAATTCAGGATGAAGATCCAAGTGAAACCAGAAGAAGACAAGACGAAAATTCAAGAGAACTAGAAGACTAATATTATTTACTAATTATGAAAAACATTAAACTATTTACATTTTTGATACTTTTTACTTGTTCGGTATTTTCTCAAAACAATATTTGGACTTTAGAAGAATGCGTTCAGCATGCATTAGAAAACAATATTTCAATTCTTCAAGCTAAAAATAGCCTGTTATCATCAGAACAAGACATTGTGAGTGCAAAAGGAAATTTTTTGCCAGCCGTTAGTTCTAACATAAGTGGTGGAGCAAGCTTGGGTAATATCGAGGTTTTCCCTGGGGAATTCAGAGATAGAGAGTTTTACTCAACATCTCTAGGAGTTGGTTTTTCACAAAGTGTTTTTAACGGATTTAGAAATATAAATTTACTGAATCAAAGTAAGCTCAGTTTGGAAAGGAATCAATACGAGCTTGAAAAATTAAAAGATGATATTTCATTGAATGTAGCTAATGCATATTTAAATGTTTTATTTAATAAAGAAAATTTGGAGCTTGCTAAATCTCAGCTTAAATTCTCTAAGTTTCAGGTACAACAAGTTACAATTATGGTTGAATCTGGATCAGAGCCTATGTCAACATTAATTGAAACACAAGCTACATACAGCAGAGATATTCAAAGTCTAACTATCGCTGAAAATAATCAGGACTTGGCATTACTAACTTTATCCCAATTATTGCAATTGCCATATGATGACTTTGATGTTGAAATCATTCAAATTGACACACCTTCTACAAATTTAATGTATGATGATATTGCACCCATTCTTAATTACGCTATGGAGAACAGAAATGAAATTAAGGTAGCAGAAAGAGATATTGAATTGGCTAGATTGGGTACTAAGATTTCGAAAAGTGCTTACTTGCCAAATATTTCTATGGGATACGGATTTAATGCATCAGCTAACTTTTCAAATTTAACAAATGATGACCAGTTATTAGACCAGTTAAATGACAATAAAGGTCACTCTGTGAATATGAATGTTTCAATTCCTATTTTTAACAGAAATCAAACAAAAGCTCAGGTAAAGAAATCTAAGATTCAAGAAGAGACAACGAATTTAGCACTAGATCAAATTAAAATAAATCTTGAATCAACCATTCAACGAGCTTTTACTGACGCCAAGGCTGCTCTAAGAGCCTTTGAAGCTGCTCAGCTTTCATTAAATTCTCAGGCATTAGCATTTGATAATTCTAAAGAAAGATTCACATTGGGAGCTATAAATTCTTATGACTTAGAACAGTCAAGAATAAGACTGTTAAATGCGGAGTCATCATCAATTAATGCCAAATATGATTTTATATTTAAAACTAAAGTGTTAGATTACTATTTAGGTAAAAGATAATTTTTGTGTCCTTAATTTTAAATATAGAATCATCAAGTAAAAATTGTTCTGTATCCATTTCTAAAAATGGTAAAATTATCGCATTACAGGAGCAATGTTTTGAAGAATATTCTCATTCCAAATCACTGCATGTATTTATTGATAAATTATTTAAAGAAATAGAAATACTTCCGAATGATTTATCTGCTGTCGCTATTTCTGAGGGGCCAGGTTCTTACACAGGTCTTAGAATTGGTGTATCTGCAGCTAAGGGAATTTGTTTTGCTTTAAATATACCGTTAATAGCAATTGACACAATGCATATTTTAGCCAGAAAAATTGAATGTTCAAAAGGTTATATCATTTCTGCAATGGATGCACGAAGAGATGAAATTTACTATTCTATTTTTAAGACTAATAACTGTAAGATTCCTGTCTTAGTTATAAAAACGGATTCCAAAATCTTGGAACCTGATTCGTTTTCCGACATAATTAAAACTTCAACCGTAAATTTTATAGGAAATTGCAACGAAAAAATTAAGAAGTTTCTGAATCATAAGAATATTATTTTTTCAGATTTTATGCTTCCATCTGCTAATGAAATGGGAATTCTTTCATTTTCTAAATTTCAAAAAAACGAATTTGTAGATATTTCCGATTTTCAACCAAAGTATTTAAAAGATTTTGGAGGTAAAAAAATTAAAAATTAATCATTTTAATAGATTCCTCAAGATTTTCAGTAGGCATCTTGCATGCTTTATTAACACATACATAAATCAATGTTTTACCATCCACAAATCGATTTTTTAACAAGGGAAGATCATTTGCTGTTGTTGATCCAATAATCAATTTATTTGGGAGATAAAATGAATTGAGATCGTCAACCTTGGTTATCGCATTAGATCCAACAATCGCAATCTCATAATAATTGGATTTTAAATTATAAATTAAATCAAACCAATTTGTATATCCACTAGGATATATTTCAAATTCAGAACTAACACTTAAAGCCATTTTTTTTGACAAATCATAGTATTCTTGTTTATCGAAATAGTGATAAAGCTTAAAAAGATTTTTTGCCATTATCGAATTACTGGAAGGAATTACATTATCTCTAAATTCTGTGGTTCTAGTAATTAATTTCTCGTCTTTTTTTGAGGTGAAATAAAACAAAGCTGAATCTTTATTTGAAAAATTAGTAATAACATATTCTGTAAGAACCAAAGCTCTATTAATCCACTTTTGATCAAGTGTAACTTCGTATAAGTCAAGACTGGCTTGGATTACAGTTGCATAGTCTTCTAAATAACCGTTTATCTTACTTTGACCATTAATATAATTATGGTACAAGCCATTATCTTTTTTGGCTAAACGGGAATATATAAACTCACATGATTTAACAGCTTCGTTTAGAAATTTTTCATCTTTAAATGCTTTGTAGGCTTCAACATACCCAGAGATCATTAATCCGTTCCAAGATGTTACGATTTTATAATCCAGGTTAGGTTTCTTTCTGTCTTTTTTTGCTTCTTTGAGTATTGATATCCAACTTGATAATTTATTGTTAAAATTATCAGTAGATAAACCATGCTTAGACATAAATTCTCCATCTGAAATATTATTAATTAACACGTATTTATCCTCTTCTTTCCAGTATCCATATTCGTTGATATTATAATAATCAGAAAATAAATTAAAATCATCTTTGATTAAATTTTTTAATTCTGAATAACTCCATGCATAATATGCCCCTTCAACATATGTATTTTCATTTATTTTACTGTCCGCGTCTAATGAGGAATAGAATCCACCTGCAGCATCTTTCATTTCTGAATTAATAAATTCGTGAATCTTGTAAACTACTTTTCTGTAAAGATTTTTATTTGAAATTTTGAATGCTTTAGAATATAAACTCATTAATTGGCCATTATCGTAAAGCATTTTTTCAAAATGTGGAATATGCCATTTTTCATCAGTAGAGTATCTTGAGAATCCCCCTTCAATGTGATCAAAAACACCTCCATATGCTATTTTATTAAGTGATTCTAGTATAATATTCTTAGCCTTTTCATTTTTTTCCTGAGCACTGTATCTTAAAAGAAAATCTATATTATTAGGCATCATAAACTTAGGAGTTCCGTTAAAACCTCCATACTTTAAATCTATACTGTCAATTAATTTTTCAGAATATCTAATCAGGTCTATTGATTCAAAATCACTAGAGGAAGAATCAACTAAGTTTAATGAATTAATACCTTCTTCTACTTTATCAGCATAGGAAATAAATTTTTCTGGTTCTTTTTCATAAATCATTGAAATTTGACTAAGTGCAGAAAGCCATTGATCTTTTGAGAAATAAGTACCCCCCCATATTGGCCTTCCGTCGGGAAGTGTAATTACATTTAACGGCCAACCACCGCTTCCAGTCATGAGTTGAATGGCATTCATGTAAACCTGATCTATGTCTGGTCTTTCTTCACGATCTACTTTTATCGAAATGAATTTCTCATTCATTAAATTGGCAACTGTTGTGTCTTGAAAACTTTCCCTTTCCATAACATGACACCAGTGGCAAGATGCATATCCAATACTAACAATAACTAGTTTGTTTTCTTTCTCAGCAATTTTCAAATATTTTTTATTCCAGGGATTCCAGTTAACGGGATTTTCTGAGTGTTGCAAAAGGTATGGACTGGATTCATTGATTAAATTATTCTCTGTATTCATTAATTTTCCTGAATTGCATGAAATTAAAATAAATAATAGGGTTATTGTGCCTAGGAAATTTTTTTTCATTACTCAAAAGTACAAAATAGATTACTTTCTATCCGTTAATAGCTTCAACCGTCTCAACTTCGTCCTGCAACATTTCTTTAAGCATATTTTCAATTCCGTTTTTTAAGGTGATTGTTGAGGAAGGGCATCCACTACAAGCACCTTGTAAAACAACCTTAACTAATTTTTTTTTGGGATCATATGAATCAAATAAGATATTACCTCCATCAGACGAAACTGCAGGTTTTATGTATTCATCTAAAATTGAAATTATTTTTTCTGAAGTTTCATCTAAATCGATACTTGGGCTTTCCTTAGTATCTATCACTTGATTTATCTCATTATTTTCTAAGTAATTTTTTATAAAGTTTCTTAATTCAAGAACTATTTCGTCCCAGCTTTTAACGTCATATTTTGTTACAGAAACAAAATTCTTACTTAAAAAAATATTTTTTATATACGAAAACTCAAATAATTTTTTTGCGAAATCCATACTTTGAGCTTCTTCAATGTTATTAAACTCAATATTATTTTCAACGATTAACTTATTTGAGACAAACTTTAAAACAGCAGGATTTGGAGTGCTTTCTGTGTAAATAGAGATGGGATTATTTTTTTTCTTTTTTATCTCTGAGATAACTTCTTTACCGCTATTTAAATATTCTTCGATTAAATTTTTTACCTCTTCTTCAACCTGATCCCAATCAACTATATTAAATCTTTCAATTGAAATAAATGAAGGAGTAATGTATACTTTTTTAACAAACGGAAGATAAAAGAGTTCTTGAGCTAGTTTTGAGTTTTTAGCTTCATCAATATTATTATATTCATAATTAACGTGATTTGTTATAAAATTATTTATCTCAAACTTGTTAATGAACTTGTTTTGGGTCTTTTCTATACTGACTTTAAACTTCATAAGTTGTTTTTACAATTGCAAAAATAGTAATTATCAATCTTTACGGAAATAATTCGCAACTTATGTCTTTTAAAATTTATATATTTGATCGAAATACAGGTTTAGGAATAATTATTGAACTGGTACTGCAATTAATAAAAATGGGGAATAAAAATTTACTTCTTTTAATTACAATTTTGGTCTTTCTTAGCACTAAGGTTTCTTCACAAGAGGGGTTGCCTATATACTCTGATTACCTAACCGATAATTATTATCTTTTATACCCTTCTATGGCGGGTGCATCCAATTGTACCAAAGTAAGGCTTACAGGTAGAAAGCAGTGGATGGATCAAGATTTGTCACCAAATCTCCAAACAATTAGTATAAACGGTAGAGTAGGCGACTCAAAATCAGCTTTGGGTGCAATAGCCTTTAAAGATGAAAACGGATATCATTCCCAAACAGGTACATATTTTACCTATGCTCATCATATTATGTTTTCTAGAAGTGAGCTAGATATTGATATGCTTTCTTTTGGTTTAAGTGCAGGTTTAATCCAATATAAGTTAGATGAATCTACATTTTTAGCAGGTGGTTTTGACCCACTAATTTCTGGAATTGAACAGAGTGCTACGGATTTTAATTTAGATTTTGGTTTCTCATACCAGTATTTGGATTTTTATGCTCATGCAGCTATTAAGAATTTATTGAATAACGACGGAATTAATTTCAATGAACAAGGATTAAGTTATAATAATCTCAGAACTTATTTGTTCACGACGGGATATCTATTTTCTGACAAATCTCAAAATTGGAATTATGAGCCTTCAATCATGTTTGCTCATAAAGATGGGACCAAAGAAACTTTTTTAGATATAAATTTAAAAGTGTATCGTGAAATGGATTTCGGAAGATTGTGGGCTGGACTTTCTTATAGAAATAGTTTTGACGGTGCAGAATACTTGGATTCTCAGAATCAAATAAAAACACAAAAACTTTCTCATATAACTCCAATGCTCGGACTGGAATACAACGGTCTAGTTTTTGCTTATTCATTTGCTTATCAATCAAACTCAATAGTATTTGATAATGGGGGTTATCATCAAATAACCTTAGGTTTTAATCTAGGTTGTCGCAAAAAAAGATACAACTGTAATTGTCCTTGGTTAAAATAGCCTAAAAATCTAGATAATTTACTTTATAATTTTTTTTTATAAATTCTGTTGAAATGGGATTGCCGTTATAAAAAACATATACTTTACCCTTACCTATATTTTTTGTTTGAATTTTTAGTCTATTTAGTATGTTAAAAA
Source organism: uncultured Bacteroidota bacterium (assembly GCA_902509675.1). GTDB lineage: Bacteria > Bacteroidota > Bacteroidia > Flavobacteriales > Flavobacteriaceae > MED-G13. The sequence goes on from CABWYN010000019.1 coordinate 15,767, forward strand.
CGTGATTTGTAATCGGGGTAATAGTATCAACTATGGATATATTTTTATTTATTAACTCTCTTATCTCATTTATTAAAAAATGATAATGTGTACATCCCAAAACCAAATAATCAATATTATTTTCTAGCATTGGTTTTAAATATTTCCTCAAATATTGTTTTAAAGATTTATTATTACTGACTCCTTTTTCAATTTCATTTACCAGCTCATAACCAATTTGCTCATGGATCTTTATATTATTTTTTAAGTTATTATTAGCAGTTTTGTTAAACAACTCACTGGTCAATGTATTTTTTGTGGCTAAAACGCCTATATTTTTACTTTTAGTGTTTAACAGTGCAGGTTTAACACCCGGTTCAACTCCAATAATGGGAATGGATATTTCTTTTCTTAAAAACTCGATACAATTTGTTGTAGCTGTATTGCAAGCAACGATAATAATTTTACAATTAAGTTCAATTAATTTTTTGGAATTTTTAATGCTGAGAATTGTTATTTCTTCCTGTGACTTATCTCCGTATGGACAATTTTTATTATCTGAAAGGTAAATAAAATTTTCATTAGGTAGTTTAGTAACCAAAGAGTTAAGAATAGAAATACCTCCTACACCTGAATCAAATAATCCAATTGATTTATTCATGTTTTAGATAAAAAAAAAGCTGTCTTTATTGACAGCTTTTTTATTTTTTTTGGCATTCAAATTTAGAATCCTAATTCTTTTTTTACTTCAATCATTAAATCAGCACCACTAGCTATAATAACTCCTTGTCCTTGAGTAGAATCTAAAACATAATCAAATCCCATTGCATCTGCAACTTTACTGATTGCAGCTTGTGCTTTTTCAGTTATAGGCTTCAATAAATCAAATTCCTTTTTTTGTAACTCTTGCTGAGCTTGTGCTTGATACTGTCTAATGCTTTGTTCCATACCTTGAACTTCTTGCAGTCTTTTAGCATTTTCTTCGTCTGTTTGAGCAGCAGCTTCGGTATCATATTGTTTTACTTTACTTTGTAATTCAGCAGCCATAGTCTGAATATCAGTTTCGTAGGTCTTTGCTAGCTTTTCTAATTCTGTTTTTGCATCATTCATTTCAGGCATAGAGGCCACCAGTTCAGTTGTATTAATATGAGCAATTTTAGATTGTGCAAATGTTGAAAAACTAAATACAAGCAATAATGCTATCAGAGATATTCTTATCTTTTTCATAATCAAGGTTTTATTTTTAATTTTTTTGTGATTGTAAAGGTACTAATCTTTTACTTTTCTTTTGTTACTATTTTTTTGTTTTCTTTGTTCCAGAAGTTCTTTCACTGTTAATTTTCTTTTTGGATCACTAACTTGAGAATTATTTTCTTCTTTTTCTTCGATATTATTTATCACATTTTTGGAAGCAACAGCTTCATCAATAATTTCTTCGTTTTCAGCTTTTCTTTTATCTTTTCTGGAGTCTAGTTTTTTTCTATTATTAGCTCTAGAAATATTTCTCAGTATTTGATCACTAATGTCATATCTCCTATCAGAGTAAAGCATAACTATATCAGCAGATTTATCAAAAATAAAATCATAACTTTTGGATTTTGCTATCTCTTTTATTGCATTAAATATCTGATCTTGTATAGGTTGTATTAACTGTTGCTTTTGTAAGATCAAATCTCCTCTTGTACCAAATCTTTTTTGCTGATAATCCATGAGTTCTTGTTCCTCAAATTCAATTTCACTTTCAATCTCTTCGATTAGGTCTTTTGTTAATAAGATTCTTTCTGAGTTAAGAGATTCTTTTTTTTGTTCAATTTCCCTTGATCTTTTTGAAATTTCTTCCTTCCAAGATTGTGCTTTTTCTTCAAGACGGTCTGAAACTTCGCTGTATTCAGTTAAATTTTCTAGAATGTACTCTGAATCAATGTACCCAATTTTAATCCCTCTTTGAGCAGTAACGTTATTGACAAATAATAAAAAGATAAGTAATTGAATTTTTTTCATATTATCTAAACGAATAAATTATCTAAAAATTTTGTCCAAATATAAAATGAGTCTCCCACCCATGCTTTGTTGATTGTCCAGGCACAGGATCAAAACCGTGTCCAAAGTCTATCCCAAGTAGCCCAAATTGTGGCATAAATAATCTTACACCGATTCCAGCAGATCTTTTTAGTTGGAAAGGATCAAAGTCTCGGAAACTATTATAAGATGCCCCTCCTTCGATAAAAGTCAAAGCAAATATTTTTGCTTGTTCACCTAAACTAATAGGATAGCGAAGCTCCAAAGAATATTTATTATAAATAGACCCACCATCTTGAGCAGAAAGGGATTGGTTGGGGTATCCTCTTAGGGGGATATTTTCTCTACCGTCTAAATTATACATTCCCATTCCATCACCACCTAAGAAAAATCTTTCGAAAGGAATTATTCCTCTATCATTATTGTAAGCACCCAAAAATCCAAATTCAAAGGAAGGTCTTAAAACTAATTTTTTTGTTAAGGCGGTAAACCACTCCCCTTTAAATTTAATTTTATAAAATTCTAACCATTTATATCTTTCCTGATCAATTTCAGCAATTCTTTCTCCCGCGCTTGTGTCATTTGGATTCATTGCCAAGTCATTTACTAAATCATCTCTCTCGTCTTTTAATGCCTTATAGTCAACATCGTTAAACGCAGAATATGGAAAAGTCATTTTAGCAGATAATGAAAAGTTTGATCCCCCAGTTGGATATATGGGGTCGGTATAAGTGTTATTTCTGCTTAATGCTATAGTGTATGATAAATTATTAGAAGATCCATTACCAAATGTGAACAATCCTGTGTTGTATTCATTTAAATCATAAAACTGGTAACCAATAAACTGAGACAAAGTGAAATAATCATCTGGGACAGTAAGTCTTTTAGCTAATCCTACAGATATTCCAGAAATATTAAAGTATCTTGATTTGTCAGCTGTATAGTTATAGGGGTTAAACATGAATTGTTTTGTTTGCGACAGCTGAACTGAAAATTGAACAGGCCTCTTACCACCTAACCAAGGTTCCGTAAAATTAAAACTATTTACTGTATAAAATCTGCTTGCTTGTAATCTTAACGCAAGTCTTTGCCCATCACCCATTGGAATCGGTGTATATGCCTCTTTTTTAAAGATATCTTTTATCGAAAAGTTGTTAAATGATAATCCAATTGTTCCGATAAAACCACCTCCACCATAACCACCTTGAAGTTCAATTTGACTTGAACCTGTTTCAACAAGCGTATACTCTAAATCAACAGTTCCGTCATTTGGATTAATGTTTTTAAAGTCTGGAGATATCAATTGCGGATCAAAAAATCCTAACTGACCTAATTCACGAAGAGATCTAAAGACATTTGCTTTACTGTATAGTTGACCAGGTCGAGTTCTAATTTCTCTGTAGATAACATGGTCATTAGTCTTGTTATTTCCAACAACAGAAATCTTATTAAAATACGCAGGTTTTCCTTCGTTAATTCTAATTTCAAGATCAATAATATTTCCGTCTGCATTCACTTCAACTGGTGTTATCGAAGAGAAAAGGTAGCCGTTATTTTGATAGAGGTTACTTAGGTCATCAGCATCAGGGTCAGATCTATCAGCAATTTTTTTCTCGAGCTCAACCCCATTATAGGTATCACCTTCTTTAATGCTTAAAATCTGATTCAACTGTTTATCAGTATAAACACTATTTCCGAGATAATCAATTTTACCAAATGTATATTTTGAACCCTCAATAAGATCAATGTATATGTCAATGGATTCATTATTATTTCTGATTGTATCAGAAACTACTCTAGCATCTCTAAAACCGTTTTCTTTATACTTGTCAACTAGACTTGATAAGTCTTCTTTAAAGTCCTCTGGGACATATTTAGATCTTTTAAATACTCTGTAGAATTTTCTTCTTTTCGTATTTTTCATAGCTTTTTCTAAAGTCTTAGATTTAAGCTGATTAATACCTTTAAATTTTATTTCATTTACCTTAAGTTTGTTTCCCTTGACTATGTCCAGGGTCATTTTAACTTTTGACTTATTGGTTGAATCAACAACTTCTTCGGTTTTGATAAGAACTTTTGCATTGAAAAATCCTTTTTTTCTGTATTTATTTTCTAAATAATTTTTTGTGGTAGTAATTAGGTTTTCTGTAACCTTAACCCCAGTTTGAAGTTTATTTTCTTTTATTATTTCTTCCTTTTTTCTCTTTTTTACACCAGTAATTTCTAAAGAAGTTAGTTCAGGGAGATCATAAAGTTCAATTTCTAGGTTAATTATTCCATCCTCGATTTTGGTTTTGTATACGTTGACAGAGCTAAACAGATTAGATCCCCATAATTTTTTTATCGCATTACTTAGTTTTTCACCAGGAATACTAATAGCATCACCTTCTCTTAATCCTGAAAATGTAATAATGGTGAGTGGACTAAACGATGTGTTACCGGAAACTTCTATTTCTCCAATGTTATATCTTTCAACATTACTTTGTGAATATGAAAAATCAGAGAATAAGAGCATTACAATTAGCGGCAATAAATATGCGACTTTAGAAAACTTCTCAAAGAGGTTTTGTATGCTATTTAACTTGTTCACTAGTCTTTCCAAATCTTCTTTCTCTGTTTTGATAACTTACTATGGCTTTATATAAATCTTTTTTTCTAAAATCTGGCCACATTTTTTTTGTAAAATACAACTCAGAATATGCAATTTGCCACAACAAAAAGTTACTTATTCTTTTTTCGCCACTCGTTCTAATCAGTAAATCAACATCAGGTAAATGGCGGGTGTAAAGATGGTCATTTATTACGGTTTCATCAATTTTTTTTGCAGAAATTATATTATTTTTAACTTTCGTTGAAATTTCTTTTACCACCTCTACTAGTTCATTTCTACTTCCATAACTTAAAGCTAAGGTTAGAGTAAGTGCTGAGTTCTCTTTAGTTTCTTCTTTAACTTTTTCTAGGTAATCACCAATCTTTTTTGGAAGCCTGTCTAGATTTCCTATGGTTTCAAACTTAATATTGTTTTTATTTAAATTTTTCAATTCATCTTTGAGGGAAAGAAATAACAGCTGCATTAAAAAATCAATTTCTAATTTTGGTCTGTTCCAGTTCTCAGTTGAAAAAGCGTATAGAGTTAAATTTTTTATCTTAAGCTCTGCACAAGACTCCACTATTTTTTTGACAGCTTTTCTACCTGCACGGTGTCCAAATTCTCTTCTCATGCCTCTTTTTTTAGCCCACCTTCCGTTTCCATCCATGATTACGGCAATGTGCTTTGGCATTTTCTCTCTGTCAATCTCTATTAAACTCATTTTATATTACAATAACATGGCTTTCTGCCAAAGGTATACGAAAGATTCATTATAGAAAACATATACCAATCATTATTATTAATATTTCCAAAATCATAGCCAATTTCAGAATTAGAAATAATATTTCCATCAATATTATCTGTAAATGTATATCTGGCACCAGCTTCAAAAGAAATAATAAAGTTTTCAAAAAACCTATATTTTATTCCAACAACCAAGGGGATACCTAGGGTAGTATTTTTTTTTGGTAGTTTATTAATAACTCCATTTTGCAGTATTTGCTTATTATATTTAGAATAGATAATTCCAGTGTAAAAATAAGGGGTAAATAAATTTGAATATTCATGTAAATTATATTCAAGCATATTAAATTCTAGCCCTAATGAAATTTCGGACAGCGGGGTTCTAAAATTATATCCCCTTTCGATCCTTCTAGGGTCTTTTGCATTAAGATCATTAGCCGCAAGATTTGTTTTTATAAAAGTTAATCTATATGCATGCCTGGGGCTTCTGTTCCATTTAAAACTAATTCCATTTATCCAATCACGATCAATCTTATTATAAAGAGGATTAATAAATGTAGTTTCTCCAACATCCCCTATAAAATTTGATTTTCCATTGATATAACCAACCTCATAAATCTGAGATGTTAGTATTCCAGATTTTAGTATAAATATTATTAGCGTTATTTTTTTTAGAAAATCCAATTAACAGTTTTTAATAAAACATAAAAGAAAGAACTTTATTGCTTTGTTCTTTTGTCTTTTCCCCATAAGAGTTTTTCACGAAGAACACTAAGAAAACTATCTTGTTCAAATTCAATCATTTTTAAAGTCCTAGTAGCTTTTTGTAAATTTATTTTAAGATTTGTTGAAATCGAATAGATATTTGAATCAACTGAGATTAAATACTCATCTTCTCTACCATTAACGGAAATTTCAACTTTTTTATCGTCTGAAATTACTAATGGTCTGGCATTTAAATTGTGTGGGGCAATCGGGGTTAAAACAAGGTTTTTACTTTCGGGAAGTACTATTGGACCGCCACAACTTAGTGAGTATCCTGTTGATCCAGTTGGTGTTGATACAATTAGTCCATCAGCCCAATATGTATTTAAGTATTGGCCGTCAAGCTTAGCTTCAATAGTAATTAAGGATGTAGTGTTTTTCCTTGAAACAGTAACTTCGTTTAATGCATATTTTTTCTCCCCTTCAAAGTTAACCTGAATTATCGATCTGTTGGAAATATTATACTCATTGTTTTTTAAACCATTAATGACCTGCTGAGCATTATCAAGTGAAGAATTTGCTAAAAACCCAAGCCTTCCTTTATTGAGTCCAACAATAGGAATGGACAGATCTCCTATTTTGTTTACAGATCTTAATATTGTACCGTCACCACCAACAGACATAACATAATCAAAAGTATTATTCAGCTCTGTAAAATTTTTAACGTGTTTTTGATCAATATCGTTTCTTTTTAATTCGCGGTTTGAAATATGAGAGTCAATGTCAATTTCAAGCTCAACATTATTTTTAATTAATATCTTAATTAATGAAAATATATACTCAATATCTTCGCTTTTTTCAGGAGTTGTAAAAAGGGCAATTTTCAAAATTTAAATCTTAAATATCTATTCAAAATTAAGTAAAATTAAGTTAGTTTTGCAGAATATTTTCAACTTATAAACAGATATGACAAAGTTAAGTGTTAACATCAACAAAATTGCCACTTTAAGAAATTCTAGAGGAGGAAATTACCCGGATGTTTTAAGTTTTGCAAAAAAAATTCAGGAATTTGGAGCAGCAGGAATTACAATTCATCCACGGCCAGATGAAAGACACATAAAATATGCTGATGCTTTTGCCTTGCAAGAAGTGGTTTATACAGAGTTTAATATTGAGGGAAACCCAATAGAAAAATTTATCAATCTGGTTAATGCTATTAGACCCACCCAGGTTACTTTAGTCCCTGATGCTGTTGATGCAATAACCTCTAATGCCGGATGGGACACCATAACAAACAAAAATATGCTGAAAGAAATTGTATCGGAGTTTAAATCTAATAATATAAGAACTTCAATTTTCTTGGACCCTGACACAAAGTTCATAGATTCGGTTTGTGAAATTGGTCCTGATAGAATAGAATTATATACAGAGCAATTTGCCAAAGAATATGCTAAAAATAATTTGGATGTAATTAAATCTTATTCTAAGTGCGCATCTGAGATTTCAAAGTCCGGAATTGGCATTAACGCAGGCCATGACCTATCACTCAAAA